>CAMLXE010000115.1 GCA_946490455.1 uncultured Desulfovibrio sp.
CCGAATCTACACGAAAAGAGAAGGTTCAGCCCTTCTGACAAATCCTTCTTCAAGCTCATGCTGATGATACAGATAGCCCGCATCCTCATAATATCTGGCATGCTGCGGACACTTTTTGATACAGGCCCCGCACTTGATACAGATTCCCGTATATTCCCGCACATTTTCCATGCTGATTGACCCCATGGGGCAAACCTTTGCGCAGATTTTACAGTCGTTGCAGTTCTCGTTGACCAGAGACTTTACCTTGCGAATATCTACAGGATTCCCCTTACGATCACGCGGCTGATAGTACCCACGGTAGGGATAGGGGGTACCCTCCACTTCTACAGGAGCCAGGGTCGTAACATCTGTTACTGCTGCAGCCTTCTCCGCCACACGTCCGGCAAACTGTCTTACAATTTCCATGTCACCGGCATCGGGTCTTCCGGCTGCCAGGATGGTGGAAAAGGAGTGTTCCCCAATAAAGGCCCCTGCAGCCAGAGCATGAAAACCGTCCTTTTCCAGAATATCCCTGAGTTCAATCAGGGCATCATCAAAATGTCTGTTTCCAAAAACAGTTACGGGAACAGCCAGAGCTCCGTTTCCCTGTATCGTTACCAGATACTTCAGCAGGACATTGGGAACACGTCCGGCATAAACCGGCGTTCCAAAAACGACTAACGTATCGGAAGAAAAGCATTTCTGCTCCGCTCTGGCTGCGGGAAGAGTAAAATCAAAAGTATCACAGGCAACGCCAAGACGATTGGCAAGTTCTTCGGCAATTCCGGTCACTACCTTCTTTGTTGTCCCTGTTGCACTGAAATATGCAGCACATACCTGTCGAATTTCCATACGTTCTCCTTTTCCCTCATGAATATGGGAAGTTGGAAATAGGCCAATACTGGATAAACAACCCCCTGCATCAGGAGCTATGCGCAACTGCCAAGGTTCCCTGTACAGGGGAACAGAAATACAGACAACACAAAAAACAATATGTTATAAAAAATAATCTTAAAAGATTTCTCAGCACCCAGATTCTGCCCCTGTGTCCACAAGGGAAAAGCTGAGAACCCAGCGGCAAAGCGACCATTTTTCTGATTCAGCAATCCGGACAGTTCTCACTCCCAGCGGATTCAAAGGTATCAGCCGGGACAGCTGCCCAATTCTATCCAATAGGACGGCAGAAACAGCCGCTCATAAAAGGCTCTGGTGCAAGGTTCATCATAAATTGCCGTCTTGCTCTCTGGTCAGATCTGAAGCAGCAAGTACACAATCAGCTTCTGCCCCAACATGGCAGACGCAGTCCATGTTCACGGCAATGGTACCATGACCAAGGTTCAGCCATTTTTCTTCAGGTCATTAAGACGACGCCAAAGTGTTGAAGGGCTTATGCCAAGCCTTCTGGCCGTTTCAGCCTTATTACCGCCACATTCTTCAAGAACTCGCCGAATAAGCGCCGATTCCTCTGCCTGAAGCAGTCCACTTCTCCGCCCTCCAGTTGTTCCTCCCGATGAGCTTTCACCACGGGGTACCCGCAGTCCGCCGGAAGGGCTGCGGGGAATAATACTGTTTCGTTCAGGCTTGCGCAGGGTAGCGAGAGCATCTTCACGCCGGACAATGCCTCCCCTGGAAATGACAACCAGCCGCTCCATAATGTTACGCAGCTCACGAATATTCCCAGGGAAATAGTAATTAACGAGTACCTCCCGTGCTTCGGCAGAAAAGACGGGACAGGGCAGACCAAGGGACTCAGGGAGGATATGAAGAAAATGATCAATAAGAACAGGGATATCTTCTCTTCTTTCACGCAATGGCAGGAGTTCAAGCCGTAATACGTTAAGCCTGTAATAGAGATCTTCCCTGAATTGCCCTTCCTGTACCATTTTTTCAAGATTGCGATTGGTTGCGCAGATGATGCGTACATCAATGGGGATATTGGTTTCCTGCCCGATACGCATGACGGACTTTTCCTCAAGGACACGTAACAGACGCGCCTGAACAGAGGTGGGAATTTCGCCAATTTCGTCAAGGAAAAGAGTTCCCCGATGCGCTATTTCAAAGAGTCCGGGCTTACCGCCCTTCCGGGCACCGGTAAAAGCGCCTTCCCCATAGCCGAACAATTCGCTTTCAAGCAAATTTTCCGGAAGTGCCGTACAGTTGATACCAACAAATGGCCCGTCACTGTACCGACTTTCCCGATGAATGCTCTGGGCAAAAATCTCCTTACCTGTACCAGATTCCCCCTGAATCAAGATGGTTGACGGGCTCTTGGCATATTCTCTTGCCGTCTCAATAAGCTGGCGGGTTGCAAGCGAACGATGAATGACATCATTGAGACAGTAGCGGGCCACATGCCCCTTATTGTACAGACTCTTACGAACCTTCTGTTCCAGCTTCTGAAGATGGGAAACTTCCTGAATCAGTGCCACTCCGCCGCAATAGACGCCATCAGTATATACAGGGTTAAGTGTACACGCATATTGAACAGACCCAAACTGACGAATCTCACCAGACCAGCGTCTGGCATCCCGTACAGCAGCAACCAGTCCGATACCATCAAGAAAATCCTCACCATGCCCTTTCTCGGAAGAGCCTCCAGAAGCATTTCGCTTTGAAAGCAGACGTGCGGCCAGCTGGTTGTAGTGGATGATGCCTCCGTCCGCATCCAGAGAGATGATGGCTTCGGGCATGGAATCAAGCATAACATCTCGACGAGCGCTGGTAACGCGTTCCCGAACAATGGTCTGCACCATACGGTCGGCTTCCTGAATGGCGGTAAGTACGCCAGCCGTTCTGGAACGAATCAGAAAAGACTTCATTCCCAGCGACTTTCCAACCTCAACAGCTCTACCGCCTCCAATGAGGACTCTCAAGCCCTCATCATACATGCGCCGTACCCCCTGTTCGGCATCTTCGGGACCGGTAATCCTGTATGTAAGCAACTCAAGTCCGAGAATGGAAGCGATACCCAACGCGCCTTCAATCATGTTGTCAAAGGCAACAACCGCAATCCGATTCGAGAACTGACGGGCCTGATCCAGCAATTCAATAATATCAAAACCGGTCAGGGGAATCTCAATAACAGGAACCCCCACTCCGGACATGCGAATGGTATGCGCAATACTTCCCCGGCTTACAAGAGCCATGGCTCCCGATGCAATGGCATCCTGAGCGACACGCGCACAGTTATCCACATCCGCAAAAAGGACTTCCAGCGGAGTTTCAATCTGATCACGAACAGCTTCTACTTGCGAAAGGACCCTATGGTCGGATACGATGACACAAATAGGCGTCTTTTGAGACGATTTCTTAGCAGATGAATCCATGTGCCTCCCTCTCGTGACACGCGGCCATGAATATTTTGTATACACGGTTCCGTTTCATATGGAAAGTTCCCAGAGGCTGGCTCAATCCGCCTTCATGTCGCAAACAGATGACCTGCACCTGAAATCTTCCACGAAAACACCCCGTATGTCCCAATTCTCCGTCATCATATTGTCATCATATTGTCACATTGATTTTAAAGGGATTTGGCATATACGGTGAAACATTATCAAAAGCGATAATCTCACATGAAAAGACAGAACGAAAAAAACGTACTGACAGGATCAGCGCAACAAAGCGCAAGGAGGAAAAAGAAGGTGGCCGAGTCCGAAGAAAATACCCTGCTGCAAAAGAATACTGTCCCAGACACACTCTGCACAGGCAAACAACTTGAAGAGCTGGACTGCCCGAATCTCTACCTCAATCGGGAAATAAACTGGCTGGATTTCGATGAAAAGGTTCTTGAAGAGGCAGAAGATCAATCACTTCCTCTGCTGGAACAGCTGAAGTTCCTGTCAATCTTCTATAATAACCTTGATGAATTCTACATGGTCCGGGTAGCAAACATCTATCGCCAGTATCGCAATGGCGTTGCTTCCTCATCTCCTGATGGGCTGTCACCGGCCAAACAGCTGGCTGAAATCCGACGGAAGGTCATGCAGCTGCTTGCCCGTGCGCAGGAACACTGGCGCAAGCGTCTTTCCCGAAAGCTCATGGATAAAGGTGTACGCTTTGTAACCTACAATGATCTCTCAGAAAAGCAGCGTCGCTTTCTGGACGGCTATTTCAGGAATGAAATTTACCCGGTTCTGACACCGCAGGCTATTGATCCGGGACATCCCTTCCCTACCATTTCCAATACCAGCCTCAACTTCATTATTCAGCTTCGCAGCCGGGACGGCATCATCAGATTTGCCAGACTGAAATGTCCGAACAATGTTTCGCGATTCGTTTTCATTCCCCGCAACAAGGAAGCCAAGACCTACGCTTCACTCGGGTTCAATGCGAACGTACGTGACGATGATATTCTGCTTATGGAAGATCTGGTGCGCGAATATCTCGGTTCGCTCTTCCCGGGACACGAAGTCATTGGTGCCGGTCTCTTTCGGATTACACGCAACACGGATGTAGAAATTGAGGAGGATGAGGCGGATGATCTGCTTGAAGCGGTCAAGGATCTGGTGGACCAACGACGGTTCGGTGACGTGGTTCGTCTGGAACTTGCACACGGCATGCCGGCAGAGCTCAGCACCTTTCTTATCAAACGACTCGGTCTCCAGCCTTTTCAGGTTTACAAGATCAAGGGCCCGCTGGCCTTTTCCGATATGATTGCCCTCTATGGTATTGATCGGCCAGGTCTGAAGGAGGCCATCTATCATCCAAGAGTCCCGGCTTCACTGCAAGAAGGCAGCCTCTATGCCCAGATCCGCAGACAGGACCTGTTTTTCCATCATCCCTATGAAAGTTTTACCCCCGTTCTGGATTTTATTCGCATATCCAGTGAAGATCCTGGCGTTATCGCCATCAAGCAGACTCTTTATCGAGTGGGAAATGACTCGCCCATTGTAGCCGCCCTCATTGAAGCAAGAAGACGTGGCAAACAGGTAACCGCAGTGGTTGAACTGAAGGCACGTTTTGACGAGGAAAGAAACATTACCTGGGCAGAAGAACTGGAAAAGTCTGGAGTCAATGTGGTCTATGGTCTGGTAGGAATGAAAATTCACGCCAAGCTCTGCCTTGTAGTCCGGCGTGAATCTGCCGGAGTGACCCGCTACGTCCATATTGGCACCGGGAACTACAATCCCTCCACGGCCAAGATGTATACGGACATGGGACTGATTACGGCCAACCCCGATATCTGTGAAGATGTGACGGATCTGTTCAATGTCATGACCGGTTATGCCTACCGTGAACGCTACCGGGAGCTGCTGGTATCTCCTGTGTCCATGCGTTCCTCCCTTCTGGAAATGATCGATCATGAAATTGCCCTCCATAACGAACATGGTGATGGCAGTATCGTTTTCAAGTGTAACCAGCTTGTCGACCGTCAGATTATCCGGGCACTCTACCGTGCTTCCATGGCAGGAGTACGCGTTCGTCTTCTGATCCGTGGCATCTGCTGCCTGCGTCCCGGAGTAGAAGGAATAAGCGACAATATTGAGGTCCAATCCATTGTAGGACGATTCCTTGAGCATGCTCGAGTCTTCTGGTTCCACAACGGTGGAGATCCCTGCATGTATATGGGCAGCGCAGACCTCATGCCGCGTAATCTCGACAGACGGGTGGAAGTTCTGGTTCCCATTCTCGACGCTTCTCTCCGTGAACATATCCGCTCCATTCTGGAACTCCAGCTCAGCGACAATCAGCAGGCCTGGAAACTGACGGCAAGTGGAGATTATGAAAGACTTGCTCCCGGAGAAGGAGAACTTCCCATAAACTCACAGGATATTCTGGCAGACAATACCTCCGGAGACTAACTGCTCAAAGACTGTCACTCCAATATGTACAAAAGGAATTCTGCATGACCAATACACAGGAATCAAAGACTCAGAAGCCGAACTCTCAACCTTCCGAACAGGCCGGAAGAGTGGAGGTACCCATCACGAAGCCTGCCCAGGAAAACCAAAAGCCCGCACCTGCCGATCTCGCTTCCCCTGCAAAGGAAACAGCGCCGGCATCCCAAACAGAAACTGCCAGCAAGGCTTCTCCCAGTGCCCGAAAAAATGCGGGGCCAAAATCCAGTACTCCTCACCGGAGCAGGACGACCGGATCGGCAAAGTCAGCAGGTCGGGTCGAAAGAAAAAGGACACAGCCGGCCTCAAAGGACAA
>CAMLXE010000116.1 GCA_946490455.1 uncultured Desulfovibrio sp.
GTCGGACTTGTCCGGGCTCAGTATGGACGCAAAAGTCTTTTTGAAAGATGTTCACGGCAGGTGGGACGCCTTTCAAATCTGCTGAACTGGATTTTTCTGATCTGTACAGCAATCTCCATCGGTTATTTTGGATTTTCCCAGCAGTACCTTGCGGCCATGCCGCCCGTTCTTCGTCTGGGGATTTATGAGGGAGGTTTCTGTCTGCTTGCCGGCACCATTCTCTGGACGCTGGTCATGGCTGCCTGGAAAAGTCTTCGGAGCATGCCGTTCATACATGGCATTCTGGCCTTTCTGGCCGGGAGCTGTCTGGCTGCATTACCCGTTATTGCGCTGCTTTGCGGACGTGCCCACATGCAGGGAGTTCCGTTCCCCGACGTTTTGGACTATAGCCATCTGACGGCCTTTTTTCTTCCTGCTCTGGATGGCGTTTTCTGGATGTCCGTGGCCTTGCTGCATGGAGGAGAAATGGCGGCTGCGGGCGGTGTTGCGCTGTGCTGGCTGCTGATTCGCCGGAACAGAGATGACTACGGTCGCGACTACTACGCCTTTGCGGCCAAATGGTGCGGTACCTGGGCTGCCTGGGGCGGCTGGCTTACGCTGATCTGCCTTGCCTGCGCCCTGTATTTCCTTGCTGCCGCGCGTACTGTCCAGCCTGAAGGCGCATTCCCGGCCTTCTTCATGCTGGTATCGCTTCTCTTCCTGCTTATCTCAAGCCTGCTCTGGACAGGAATAGCCCGCAGCGGGATGCCCATGCGGCACAAGATAGGCATGGTGCTGTCGGTATGCCTGCTCATCATCAGTACGGCAAGCGCGGGCATTCTGCTTCTGTAGCAGCCCTGCCAGCCTGTAAGACAAAGGAAAACCAGAAGAAAGGCCAGCTTCAAGCTGGCCTTTCCGATATTTTCATTCAGGAACGGCTACAGCCCCTTGCCAATGGCGGCTGCCTTCTTTCTGCCCAGAGTCTGATACCGCTTCAGGGCGTTCAGTTCCGTCTTGCGCAGGCGGATGGCATGGGGAGTGACTTCAACCATTTCATCCTCGCGGACAAAATGCAGGGCGTGTTCAAGGGTCATGGGACGTACGGGCGTCAGGATGACTGCCTCATCCTTGCCGGAAGCCCGCAGGTTTGTCAGCTTCTTTTCCTTGGTGGGGTTTACGTCAATATCGTTGTCGCGGTTATGTTCACCAATGATCATACCTTCATAGACGGGATCGCCGGGAACAATGAACAGCTGCCCGCGCGGCTCAAGGTTGAAGAGCGCATAGGCAACAGCCGAACCGGCACGGTCGGACACGATGGAACCCGAGAAGCGGCTGGGGAAATCGCCACGCCAAGGTTCATAGCCGGCAAGCAGCGAATTCATGATCCCCGTACCCTTGGTATCCGTAAGAAATTCGTCACGGTAGCCGATAAGACCGCGTGAGGGCACAGAAAATTCCAGTCGAACTCTTCCCGTACCATTATTGACACAGTTGACCATCCGTCCCTTGCGCTGGGCAAGCTTATCGGTCACCACGCCCATGAAGACTTCATCGCAGTCAACATACAGCTGTTCTATGGGTTCGAGGACATTTCCGTTTTCATCCTTTTTCAGGATAACTTCCGGACGTCCCACGCAGAGTTCAAAGTCTTCCCGGCGCATGGTTTCAATGAGAATGGCCATCTGGAATTCTCCACGGCCCTTGACGATGAAGCAATCCTTTTCTTCGGACTCTTCCACACGGATGGCCACATTGATGAGGGCTTCCTTGAGGAGCCGTTCACGAATCTTGCGGGACTGCACGTTTTTCCCGTCACGTCCGGCCAATGGGGACGTATTGATGGTAAAACGCATGGCCACGGTAGGCTCATCCACCCGCAGACGCGGAAGAACGCGAACTTCATCACGGGTACAGATGGTATCGCCGATGGCGACATCTTCCATCCCGGCGATGACAACGATGTCTCCCGGCATGGCCTCTTCAATTTCCACAAGTCTGAGACCGTCATAGGCCTGAAGCTTGGATACCCGAAGCGGAACGGGCGTTCCGGATTCATTGACGCAGACCAGCGCATCCTTGGCATGAATCTGGCCATGCAGGCTGCGTCCCACAGCCATGCGGCCAAGATATTCGGAATAGGCGAGATCGGAAACCAGCATCTGGAAGGGTTCTTCCGGATCGTAGGTAGGACCGGGGATCACGTCGAGAATGGTCTCAAAAAGCGGAGAGAGGTCAACCCGTTCATCTTCCAGATTCCGCATGGCAACAGCGTCACGCCCGATGGCATACAGAACGGGGAATTCGAGCTGTTCTTCCGTGGCATCCAGATCTATAAACAGGTCATAGACTTCGTTCAGAACTTCCGCGGCCCGGGCATCCTTACGGTCAATCTTGTTGATGACCACAATAACCTTGAGTCCGGCTTCCAGAGTCTTGCGCAGAACGAAACGCGTCTGCGGCAGAGGTCCTTCTGCGGCATCCACAAGGAGGATGGCACCATCGGCCATGGACAGGGCTCTTTCAACTTCGCCCCCGAAATCGGCGTGTCCGGGGGTATCAATGATGTTGATCTTGACACCTTTCCAGTTTACGGCACAGTTCTTGGCCGAAATGGTGATG
This sequence comes from uncultured Desulfovibrio sp., assembly GCA_946490455.1. Lineage (GTDB taxonomy): Bacteria > Desulfobacterota > Desulfovibrionia > Desulfovibrionales > Desulfovibrionaceae > Bilophila. The sequence continues at coordinate 2,602 of CAMLXE010000116.1, forward strand.
CCACGTTCCCGTTCCAGATCCATGCTGTCCATGATGCGGTCATCGACCTGCTGATCATCCCGGAAAATGCCGCTCTGCCGGAAGAGCGCGTCAACAAGGGTTGTCTTGCCGTGGTCAACGTGGGCAATAATGGCAACATTACGCAGTTTTTCGTTACGAGTCAGTTCGTTCAAAGATGTATCCTCATGAAGATTGCCGGGCGGACCAGAAAGGCAGACCGGGAGATTGATCGGGTGGTAACTGAATGAACTGGAATACATATACCGTTTGCCCGGGGTCCGCAAGTAAGCGAAGTCGGGTCATGACGGCGGAAAGCAGAGGAGGGCACTATGGGAATCGAAATTGAAAGGAAATTTCTGGTATCGGGAGACGGCTGGAAAGAACAGGCAGAAGGCGTTCCCTTTCGGCAAGGCTACTTGCAGAGAAGACCATGCACGGTGCGTGTCAGGACCGAGGGCAAACGGGGTGTCCTGACCATCAAGGGCCCCAGCCACGGCATTTCTCGAGCAGAATACGAATACGAGATTCCGCTCACCGATGCTGACGCCATGCTGGATACCCTTGTCGAAGGTCCCCTTGTCCACAAGGTGCGGTACACTGTGCCCTATGCGGGAAAGACATGGGTCATTGATGTGTTCGACGGGGAAAACGCCGGGTTGACTGTGGCTGAAATCGAGCTGGAAAGCGAAGAGGAAACCTTTGCTCTGCCACCCTGGATCGGGCAGGAAGTCACGCACGACCGCAGATATTCAAACGCACAGCTTGCCGAACATCCCTTTTCCACATGGGAAGGCTAGTCAGTCAGATCCGGTTCAGAATTCGCCGTACTACGCTCCCTGATAATGCTGGAAAGCTCCTGAATGATTCTGGGATAATTCTCCGGACGATGGGGTTCCATGCAATGGGAACAGTCCTTGATGCCATTGGGAAGCCATTTGGGATGACCGATGCAGCGCGGAGCAAGATAGAGCGGGCAATAGCAGAAAAGGCAGTTGAAGGTTTCCGGATCTGCCCCCTTATGGCAGGGGAAATAGGCACACTGAAGGTTACGGAAAAAACGGGAGGAATTGTTCACGGGCATATTTCACCGATGGTTTGAGGTCTTCCTGAAAAACGTACCGGGAGGCCGCTTCCGGAGCGGCTCGTTCTCGCAGCCTCCGGAAATTCGTTGCAGAAGAAGCGTACTGTTTCCGAAAGCGCATGCTTCGCCTCAAAAAAGTCAGGACGCCGTAAGACTATTCTGCGACAGCAGAAAACGCCAGTCCGAAGCAGGATACACGAACAGGGCGAGACGCACCTGACGACACAAAAGAGCAGGCAGAGTCATTGACTGCGTGGCCCGTATTCCAGTTTCTGAAAAGGCAGTTCTTTCCGGAAACATGAATCCCATATCCGATCCCCTCTGTTGAGGAGAGAGGTTTCAGGTCACGCACATGGGTATCCTGTCTTTCGCTTCCCGCAGTCTTCTCCGGCAGTGGCTCTCTGCGTTACGAACGGCCGGATTTCCGCCTGCCTTGCCGGAGCAGGGGGTATCAGGACTGTGCGTTCCGTTCAGCCAGCAGAATATCCAGCTCTTCCATGAAGGCTGCAAGCAGCGCTTCCTGCCCGCGGACAGAGCGAATCACTTCTCCCTTGCGGAAGATAATGCCCTTGTTTCTGCCGCCGGCAATCCCCAGATCCGCTTCTCGTGCCTCACCGGGACCATTGACGACGCATCCCATGACCGCCACCTTGATGGGAGCCGTTTCTCCAGCGAGCCGTTCTTCGATCTGCCGGGCCAGTCCGATAAGATCAATTTCCGTACGCCCACAGGTCGGACAGGAAATGATTTCCGGTCCCCGCTGGCGGAGCCCAAGCGCCCTGAGCAGTTCCCAGGCTACCGTCATTTCTTCAACAGGATTGGCCGTCAGAGAGACCCGGAGCGTATCGCCGATGCCTTCCCAGAGGAGAATGCCCAGGCCAACCGAGGATTTGATGGCGCCACGGAGCAGCCCCCCCGCTTCCGTTACGCCAAGATGCAAAGGATAGTCACACCGCTCGGACAGCATTCGATAGGCGGCAATCGTATCAAGGACAGAGGAAGATTTGATTGATATCTTGGTAGAATAGAAGCCCTGTTCTTCTAGAATCCGCACATGGCCCAGCGCACTTTCAACCATGGCTTCCGGCGTCGGGCCGCCAAAGCGTTCAAGAAGGGCCTTTTCCACGGAACCACTGTTGACTCCCACGCGAATGACCGCATGGTGCGCCTTGGCTGCGTCCACAACCCGTTCCACATTGCGACGTTCTCCAATGTTGCCGGGATTGATACGCAAACCTTCAATGCCGGATTCCAGCGCCATGATTGCAAGACGATAATCAAAATGAATGTCCGCAATCAGAGGAACCGGGCTTCCATCCCTGATTGCCCTGAGGCTCCGGGCAGCCAGTTCATCGGGAACGGCAACACGGACGACTTCACAGCCCGCATTCACAAGTTCCCCTATCTGCCGCAGCGTTGCTTCCGCATCGCGTGTATCCGTATTGGTCATGCTCTGAACAACAATGGGAGCCCCGCCGCCGATGGAAATGTTGCCCAGAGAGAGCGCGCGTGTCTTCTTGCGTGGATGGTCCATCTTACGTTTCCCTTGTAGAAGGAGGCCTGCCCTTTATGGACAGGCCTCCGTGGTCGCAATGGGGAGGAGAGCAGAGAACTGCCGCGGCAGTCTCGGCCAGCCTGACTGGTTTTAGAAGCCGAGCTTCCTGCGCTGTTCAACAAGCGCTGCCGCCTGTTCCTCAAACGAGGCAAAGCCGGACTGATGCAGGGCATCGGTTACCGTTTCATCCCATGCCCATGTGGCATAGATGACAGGCTTATGGAAAACGGCACGGAAGTGGTTGACGGCCTTGCGTGCTGCGGCTTCCCGGCTGCCATCGAGGCAGTCGCGCAGTTCCGCATGCAGGCGGGCCCGTTCCTTACCATACCAGTTGCGAATCTTTTCCGAATCGGCAACCTGAGAAGCCATGGCTTCATAGCCATTTTCCTTAAGAAGCTTGGCAAGCTTGGCCTGGTGCTGTTCACCGAGCCACTTTCCAAGCCCCGAAGCGGGGATGTTCAGAGCTTCTGTTGCGGCGAAGTCCTGCTTGGTCCGGAAATAGGTATCCGGGACAACCGAGGCCGAGGAAATGCCTGCGATGGCAACAAGACCACGCAGAATTTCACTGTTGGCCACGCCCTGTCCGCAGAAGCCCACCTTCTTGCCGTATTTCTGACCGGTAAAGATAGTGGTGAGAATGGCCCAGATGACAGCCGGATCCTCTTCATCGTAGATATGCGACAGGGAGGAGTTGTCTCTGTCCGTTGCCAGAACCATCTGCGTCATGTCGTTGGAACCGATGGAGAAGCCATCAAATTCCTGAATGAACTGCCGGGCAAGGATAGCATTGGACGGCAATTCGGACATGAGGATGATCTTGAGATCGTCTTCGCCACTGCGCAGGTTATGCACTTCGTCAAGATAGGCGCGCATGGCTCTGGC
>CAMLXE010000117.1 GCA_946490455.1 uncultured Desulfovibrio sp.
AATCAGAAAAAGACGACTTGAAGCAAAAAACAGTTTATCTTACACTATCCCGCAGCTTGCGAACGAATAAAACGATGAGCGGACAGTTCTGTTTGAATGACATCAAAGGGGAAGGATATGGCGCAAGGGAAGGAGCGTGCAGATGAGCTTGTCTTTGCACAGGGCCTTGCCGAAAGTCGGGAAATGGCAAAACGGCTGATCATGGCAGGGAAGGTCTCTGTTGAGGCAATGCCTGGGCATGTGCCTCCCAAAGTGGATAAGCCTGGCCACAAATATCCTCCCGATACGCGTTTCATGTTGACAGGAATAGAGCGTTTTGTAAGCCGTGGAGCCTATAAGCTGCTTACAGCCATTGAGTATTTCAATCTTGATGTGACCGATTTTGTCTGCTTGGATGCAGGCGCTTCCACTGGCGGTTTTACGGACTGTCTGCTACAACATGGCGCACGAAAAGTATATGCAGTCGATGTTGGCCACGATCAGCTCCACGAACGGATGCGAAAGGATCCCCGGGTGGTGAGTATGGAAGGAATCAACTTGCGTATGGCGCCTCCAGAACTTATTCCTGAGTTTGTAGATATGATTGTGGCAGATGTTTCCTTTATCTCTTTGACATTGATCTTGCCATCCTGCGTGCGGTGGCTCAGGTCGGGAGGGTTGGTCGCTGCACTTGTAAAACCTCAATTTGAAGTGGGGGCTCACCAGACCGATAGGGGGGTTGTTCATGATCCCCTGCTACAGCAGCAGGCTGTGGACAAGGTATTGTCATTTTGTCAGGAACGATTGGGGCTTGAGGTAATGGGTGTTGTCCCTTCCGCTGTGAAGGGACCAAAGGGAAATCAGGAATATATTGTATGCCTGAAAAAGACCGGGGAAAAGACATCCTGAGTTTTAATGGAATTGTGAATATACATTGAGAAGAGCGATGAGGCAGACAGCCTCTTCGGATGAATGCGTAATGGAAAAAATAAAGACGATTCAATCAGTCGCGCGGGCTGTAGCGATTTTGGAATGTGTAGCCGCAGCGGGAAGCAATGCCGCGTTGGGGCAGATCAGTTCGGAACTTGGGTTAAACAAGAGTACTGTTCATGGAATTGCCGCTACTCTGGAGCATCTTGGGTATCTGGCACGGCATCCTGAAACGGGACGCTATGCACTGGGGCTCAAGGCCTGGGAACTTGGCCAGTCTTATGTCGGGAATATCAATATCCTGCATGAAGCCAAGGTGTACATGAGCAATCTGGTCAACAAATATCAGGATACGGTACATCTTGGTGTTCTTTCCGATGCCGAAGCGCTGTTTATTCATAAGATTGACTGTTCTCGGACTGTAGGAATCCGTATCCGGGTCGGAACCAGAACGCCCCTGTACTGTACAGGAACAGGAAAAGCCCTGCTGGCCGCTCTGCCTCCCGTGCAGCTGGAGAAGCTGCTCGCCAAGATGGTTTTTGTGCCGTATACCGAAAAGACAATTACAGATACCGAAACGCTGCGGGCAGAACTCCAGACGATTCGTAATCGTGGCTTTTCCATGGACCGTGGTGAATATGAATCGGATCTTCGCAGTGTCGGGGCTCCTATTTTCGATCATACCGGACAGGTTGTCGCTGCCGTCACTCTTGCTGGTTCTGCACAGCGTCTTTCGGGAGATCGGCTGTTTGATATTGCAGCTGACGTACGGGAGACGGCACGGCTGATTTCCGAACGCCTCGGCTATCAGTCTCCCTCTGCCTGAAGAGATTGTGAAAGCTTGACTGAACGGGAATAAAAGAATACCTGTTTGCGATAGCTGGACTCAGCTTTTATGGTATGAAGGTTTGCATCTGGAAGCGTTTCGTCACCGGTGTGGCGCCCAGTCTTCAAAACTGTTGTACGGTCGAAAGGTCGTAGGTAGGTTCGACTCCTATACGCTTCCGCCAACTAGACTCTTAGGAAGTCTCATAAGGTACCAAAGCCCTTGTGAGGCTTTATTTTTTTCTCTTTCTTCCGTCTCATGTAGTCTCGTTGGGGATATATACATACCATCGTTTTGTTGGTATTCCTGTTGGTACAAACTCCCCTGACAAATACCAACAAGGGAAATACCAACATGCCCCTGACAGATACCAGTATCAGAACCATAAGGCCTTCAGATAAAGTGCAAAAGTTCTCCGATGGCGGGGGGCTTTATCTGCATGTATCCCCTGCCGGGGGAAAGCTCTGGCGTATGGCCTACCGTTTCGAGGGAAAGCAAAAGACACTGAGCTTCGGAGCTTACCCAGCCGTTGGGCTGAAAGAGGCAAGGTCCAGACGTGAGGAAGCAAAGCGAATGCTTGCGAATGGTCTGGACCCCGGAAGTGAGAAGCGACGTTTGAAAGTCCAGGCTGCACTTGAAGAACGGGAAAAGTCCCTCACCTTTGAGGTCGTAGCGCGTGAATGGTATGCCAAGAAAACCGGCAATCTCTCTGACGGGTACAGAAAACAGATTCTTTCACGCCTTGAAAGGCACCTGTTTCCATACATAGGTGCCAAGCCCATTGCCAGGCTGGAACCTGCGGATATTGTCCTTGCCGTGAGACATACAGAAGAGCGTGGAGCTGTTGAAATGGCCCACCGTCTCTTGCAGCTCACGGGGCAGATTTGCCGATATGCGCGCCTGCTGGGGTATGCCAAGTATGACGTTGCGGCGGGCCTTTCGGAAGCTCTGCCACCTCCACCAAAAGCACAGCACAGAGCCACGATACTCGACCCGGCAGGTATAGGAAACCTGTTACGGGCCATAGATGCGTATCAGGGGGACATTTCAACGCTCTATGCCCTGAAAATCATGCCTTACGTCTTCCTGCGCTCTCAGGAGCTGCGGGGAGCGGCATGGGATGAAGTGAACTTTGATACAGCGGAATGGATTATCCCTGCCGGGCGGATGAAAATGAAAAAACCCCATATCGTTCCCCTTTCCCGGCAGGTAGTGGAACTTTTCAGAGCCTTGAAGGAGTTCTCCGGAGGGGGAACCCTGATTTTTCCCAGTCCCTTTTCCGCGACCCGCTGCATTTCAAATATGGCCTTGCTGAATGCGTTGCGGCGCATGGGATATGATAAGGAAGAAATGACTATTCACGGGTTCAGGGGAATGGCGTCAACTCTTCTGAACGAGCGTGGATACCGGTTTGACGTTGTAGAGGCACAGCTTGCACATGGAGAGAAAAACGCCATCCGGGCAGCCTACAATCATGCGCAATACCTGCCGGAGCGCAAACAGATGATGCAGGAATGGGCGGACTATCTGGAACAACTCAAGGCAGTCCACACACGTCAAATATTGTCCTGAAATCCAGCAATATCAACAAATTTATCAAATTTTATCCTCCAGCCAAGTCCAGCAAAATCCCTTGACATAGACCCCTGATAGGGGTTTACATCGGGGTTATGGAAAATTTGCAAGGGGTTTGTTTTGAGGGTTTGTTTGCGGGAGGGTAACGCTTTGGCAAAATTGATCAAACCATTGACAGCCACGCAGGTGAACAATGCGAAGCCAAAAGCGAAGATGTACAAGCTCTTTGACGGAGGCGGTCTCTTTTTACAGGTCAATCCGTCCGGCGGCAAGCACTGGAAATTGAAGTACCGCAAAAACGACGGAAAGGAAAGTCTGTTAACATTCGGCAGCTTTCCAGCGGTGTCGCTGGAACAGGCCAGAAAAATGCGGGACGAGGCCAAAAGCCGGATGGCTCTTGGCATTGATCCGGGAATAGCCAGGCAGGAAGCGAAGGCGGAACGTGCGAACCGCGCAAGAAATACCTTTGAGGCCGTCACGCGGGAATGGCTGGAAATACATTCCACCAAAGTCAAGCCGCAGTCTATCCATCGCTATGAGGTCGAGCTGGACAAATTTGTGTATCCGATTATTGGCAAAAGACCGATAGCGGAAATGAAAGGCCCGGATTTCGTGGCCATGCTCCATGGCATTGAAGCTCAGGGAAGATTGTATGCCGCCAAGCGCATTGCCACGCTTTGCGGCATGATTATGCGTTATGCAGTAGCGACAGGGCGGGTTGAATACGATCCACTTCCCTCTGTGAGGGGAATTCTGAGAGCGCACAAAACCAAACACCATGCGGCAATTATCGACCCAAAGGAAGTGGGCCGCCTGTTGCGCAGCATTGACGCCTATCCGGGCAGCCTTGTTGTATCCAGTGCCCTGAAGATTGCTCCCTACGTTTTTGTGCGCTCCGGGGAACTTCAGCAGGCCAAATGGAAGGATATTGATTTTGAAGCCTGTGAATGGCGGTATACAACCTTCAAGACAGGAACACAGCATATCGTGCCTCTGGCTCCACAAGTCATGAAAATTTTGCGGACGCTCTATGCATATACTGGAGATGGGGAATGGGTTTTTCCCCATAATTGGCAAAAGGGCAAGCCAATGGCCAAGACAGCCTTGCTGGCCGCTCTGCGCTCAATGGGCTTTACGCAGGAAGAGATGACGCCGCATGGTTTCCGGGCAATGGCCAGAACTCTGCTGGATGAAGTTCTTGGAGAGCGGTACGACCTGATAGAACACCAGCTCGCCCATGTGGTACGAGATCCGAATGGCCGCGCCTACAACCGCACACAGCATTTGCAGGAGCGGCACCGCATGATGGAGAGGTGGGCCAACTATCTTGACGAATTACGACGCACAACTCCAGACAGCAACACTACTGTGACTGTCTGAGCGATACCTGCTGCGCGGCATACAGCTTTTTGTATTCCTCCGCACTGATAACCGTGTCAAACAGGCCGACATTTTCGTTGTCATGGCGGTTCTGAATACCGGTGTACTCAAGGCTTGAGTCTTCGTAGCGTTTAAACTTATAGACCGCGTCATTCATTAAGGACGCATTGAATAAATCAAGGCTGCAAAGCAGTTCAAAATCAGCCACATCCAGTCCGGTAACCTTTTTGAAGAGTCTTGGTTCAAGCTGGGTGATGACATCTTTCAAGGAATATTCCCGATAATCGCTCAAGTACATAAATATGGGAATGCGGGTGGCGAATTTTATCAGCTTTTCCTGTATTTGTTTGCGTTTGGACTTGAATTCCTTCTCCTCGTCCGTCAGCGCCTTCTTTTCCTTTTGCGTGAGCGTCTCCGAGTTTTTTCTGGCTTTTTTGACGGCCTCGGATTTATTGATGATAAATTCAATGTCTGCGTTCAGGCTGCGGAAGCCCTCGATTTTCATAAGGGCGGCCATAGCTTCCGGGCTGTCCATCAGGCGTCTAAGAGTAGCATTGTCCACATTCACAAGCAACGCCGATTCCCAGCGTCTGGCCAAAAGCGTGGCCGATGTTCCGGCAAGGGCGAAGTCCAGAATTTCCTTGGCGTCAATCTGACGCATGGTTGAGCCATCATAGGCTATGACCGGCAGAAAGTTCACAAATTCATCAACTTTCTTCTCCGGGTTGTTTTCGGCAATGTTCAGGCGGCAGGAATAATCGGCAATCTGCTTCAGCGCCCGCTCCGGGGCGAAATCAAAGACATAACAGTTGTGCTTGATGATTTCCTTCTTGTTGCCGTCAACAGTGATTTCCCAGGGGGACTGCACACGGAAGGCGGTCTGGAAATATGTTTCAGGAGACTGCAAATTGCGGAGCATGAAAACGCCAGTCCAGGGTTTTACCGTAACACCGGTGGTCAGCTTGCCGCAGGTCAGGGTTATGGTTTTGCTTTTGAGCGGATCAGCCATTGAATTCAGGACTGGCGGCAAAGCGTCAAGGCCAACTCCGGCCTTTGTGCCAGCGCAGACATTGATTGTATAATCATGGTAAAATCTGTTCTGCTTCTGGGCCAAAAGATTGCCCATTGCCTCGCAAGCCGCCACATTGGGCAAAAACCACAAGGTATGCGATAACACCTGTAAAAGCCGCGTGTCCGCAAACGGCATGGCTGGTTTGCCTTTACCGAGCTTCAAATCTTCTTTCGTAGTCGGCATATATGCGCCGCGTATGAGATCAAGCCACTTCTGAACCTCGTTTTCATGCTCAAACTTGGCTTCCTTTCCTTTACCGGTGGCTGCAAAAAATACATTCAAGTCAAATTCGTTAAACTCGCCTTCCTCGGCAATGGAACGGATGCTGTCAGGCAGTTTATAGGTCAGCAGGACA
>CAMLXE010000118.1 GCA_946490455.1 uncultured Desulfovibrio sp.
CGGGGACAGGATTCTCGGCCACGAATTCGGTGCCGATGATTATGTGGTCAAGCCCTTCAATAGGCGCGAACTGCTTCTGCGCATCAGAGCCATTCTGCGCCGCCAGAATGCCGCCACGGAAGGCAGCCCGGTCCTGACGCGCCATGGCGTCAACGTCAATGCCACGGCTCACCGCGTCAGCGTACTCGGGCAGGAAGTCGATCTCACGGCCACCGAATTTCGTCTTCTGGAAGACCTGCTGCGGAATGCGGGCCGTGTCCGCACCCGTGAAGAACTGCTGGCCTCGGTCTGGGGGTATCAGTTTGAAGGGTATGCCCGCACGGTGGATACGCATATCAGACGTCTGCGCAACAAGCTGGGCGAAGCCGCAGAAATCATCGAAACGGTGCGCGGTGTGGGTTACCGCTGCAAGGAGTAACATGAACAACTCATCTTTCCGGTTTCGCCTGTTCTTCTGCTTTCTTGCCGTTGTGGTGGTCTCCCTGGTTCTTCCGGGGCTCTATGTCCGCCACCAGATCAAGAAAGAAGGCATCGACGAAACCATTCACGCCGCCGAACGGGAAGCCAGTCTTGCCGTTCTGCTGCTCAGGGAAGCTGCGGACAGCGAAAGTCTGCCCCGCGTTCTCAGGGATATTGAAAACAGGCTTGCCCTGCGTGTCACCTTTATCGAGACTTCGGGCAAGGTTCTTGCCGAATCCAGCGAGCAGCACACCGACGCCTCATCAATGGATAACCATGCCGACAGAATGGAAATCATTGATGCGGCCCGCTCCGGAGTCGGGGTCAGCATCCGGCACAGCAACACGCTGGATGCGGATCTCGTCTATGTGGCGGTGCCCTTCCCGGCCACCGGCGACATCCCTTCCGGGTTCATCCGGGTGGCAGCGCCCCTTGACCGGGTTGAAGCCCGCATTGCGGCATCCGAAGGACAATGGCTCTGCATCATCGGTCTGGCGCTCATTCTGGCGCTCATTCTTTCCTATACCCTCTCCTTCCGGCTGGAACGCTCCCTCAAGGAAATGATCCGCGTCGTGGAAGGTATTGCCACAGATCCGGACGGACGCATTCAGGGCCGCAGACGGCTGCACGTCCTTCCCGGCAAGGAATTTCGGCGTCTGGCCAGAGCCGTCAACGACATGGCCGACCGGACCGAAGATCACCTGAGAACCATTGCCGAACACAAGGCCCAGCTCAAGACCATTCTCGACAGCATGGACGAAGGCGTCCTTGTGGTGGGCGCCAACGGACGCATCCGGCTGGTCAACCCGGCGCTGACCAGACTCTTCCCCCTGACCGCAGAAGGTGAAGGCAAGCTGCCCGTGGAAGTCATCCCGGTTGCCGAAATTCAGCAGGCTCTGGACAGGCTGCTGGCCCTGCCCCAGCAGGATGAGTCCCAGCTTGTGGCCCTTGAGGTGGAACCGAAACCGGAAACCGTCCTCAGCGTGCACCTGATCCGTCCGCGGGAGGCCGCTCACGACGTCATGGCCGTGGCCGTCTTCCACGATATCAGCGAGATGGCCCGCCTCATGCGCGTCCGCAAGGAATTTGTGGCCAACGTTTCCCATGAGCTGCGCACACCCCTCACAGCCATTGTGGGCTATGCGGAAACGCTCAAGGACATGCCTCCGGAAAGTGCCGAGGACAGCGGACGATTCATTGAAATCATTCTGAAAAATGCCAGACATATGGCAACCATGGTGGAAGACCTGCTCAGTCTTTCCCGGATTGAAAGCGGTGCCGTCCCCATGCACCCTCTGCCGCTCAGGGCGGAAACCATTCTGGCCGATGTTGCCACGGCATGCAGTCCCCTGACGGCAGCCCGCGGGCAGCACCTTGCCCTCCAGATAGAACCCGGCCTGACCATCATGGCAGATGCCCACTTTGTTTCGCAGGTCTTCCGGAATCTTGTGGAGAATGCCTGCCGCTATGCCCCGGAAAACACGACCATCGTCATTTCCGGCAAGGCAGACGCCGACAACATGGGTCTCTTTACCGTTCGTGACGAGGGCCCCGGCATTCCCAAACCGGACCTGACCCGCGTCTTTGAACGCTTCTACCGGGTTGAAAAACACCGCAGCAGTCCCGCCTCCACCGGACTGGGACTTGCCATCTGCAAACATATCGTCGAACGCCACGGTGGTGTCATATGGGCCGAAGAAGGTCCTGGCGGTATTTTCTGCTTCACCATACCTCTGGCCAAAGAAGCCTGATTTTCATGGAGAATCCCATGTCACAAGCCATAGCTTCCATTCAGATGCCCCATATGGAGACGCCCGGCACCACGGCGAGCGAAGATTCCTCCATCAAGATGAGCGCCCAGCACGTCAACTTCTTCTACGGAAACACGCAGGCGCTCCATGACATCAACCTGTCCTTCCCGGAAAAGCGCGTCACCGCCCTCATCGGACCTTCCGGCTGCGGCAAGAGTACCTTCCTGCGCTGCCTCAACCGCATGAACGACCTGATTCCCGGAACCAGAACCGAAGGCCTCATTGATCTGGACGGGGAAGACATCAACGCGCCTGGCTTCGATATCGTCAATCTTCGCCGCCGCGTCGGCATGGTCTTCCAGAAGCCCACGCCCTTCCCCAAGAGCATCTTTGAAAACGTGGCCTACGGCCTGCGGGTGAACGGGGAACGCAACGAATCGTTCATTGCGGACAAGGTGGAAGAAAGCCTGCGCCGGGCCGCCATCTTTGATGAGGTCAAGGACCGCCTGAACGCCTCCGCCCTCGGTCTCTCCGGCGGGCAGCAGCAGCGTCTGTGCATTGCCCGCGCCCTCGCCGTGGAACCGGAAGTGCTGCTCATGGACGAACCCGCCAGCGCCCTTGACCCCATCGCCACGCAGCGCATCGAAGAAGGCATTCACGAACTGAAGTCCCAGCTCAGCATTGTCATCGTCACCCACAACATGCAGCAGGCAGCCCGCGTATCCGACAGGACGGCCTTCTTCTACATGGGCCATCTCATTGAATGCGATGACACGGAAAAGATCTTCACCCGCCCCTCTCTCAAGCAGACGGAAGATTATATTACAGGCCGTTTCGGCTAGGCCGGATGCCACCATGGCTGCCGCCGCTTCTTCCGGATTCGGGCCTGAAGCGGCGGCCGGCGTTCGTGCGCGGCGCACGCTCTCAACCTCAATCGAATCCGGCAGCAAAGACAAGGAGTCTCCCATGCCTCAGCAGGAAAACTATATTCATCAGCTTATCGACAACTTGCGGACCAAACTTCTGACCATGGGAACAAGGGCCCAGCAGGCTCTGGACGATGCCTGTCAGTCCGTTCTGACCCGCGATCTCGCCCGTGCCACCTCGGTCATGGACGGTGACGTCGATATCGACAATCTTGAAAACGAAATTGATGCCGCCTCCCTGAACATTCTTGCCCGCACCCAGCCCGTGGCCAGAGACCTGCGCTTCATCATGACCGCCGTACGCATGGTTGTGGATCTCGAACGCATTGGCGATGAGGCGGTCGTCGTGGCAGAACGGGTCATGCTGGCAGAAAATCCGGTCCCCGAAAGCATCTGCAAGGATCTCTCCCGGTTCATGGAACGTTCCCGCCTCATGCTCGGCAACGCCCTGATGGCCTTCAGAGACGGCAACGCCCATCTGGCCCTCTCTGTCCGACACTATGATGACGAAACCGCCCAGCTCATGGTTTCCATCTACAACCGGCTCATGGAGGATGTCCGGGACCAGCATATCGATCCCTGGGATTCCATGCACATCATCCTCATTACCCGTGCGCTGGACCGCATATGCCGGCGTGCGGAAAACATTGCCGAACATACCTACTTCATGCTTGAAGGCATCAGCCTGAAGCATAACCGCGCCTGAAAACGCCTGTCCTCCGAGGTCGCCGGCCAGACTGGCGGCCTCGCCTCTCCCCATCCTTTCTCCATTCTTCCGGTCCCCTTCTCCGAAAGGGGCCGCTTCTGCCCAGCTTTCTCCTCGCTGCGATCTTCTGCGCCTTTGCAGACAAAAAAAGGCGTTCCGGATTTCCGGAACGCCCTTACGAAGACCAGTCAGACTGGTCGTGACGTCCTTATTCAGCCTTCACAAAGGAAGCACCGTCGGCGCCACACACAGGACACTTGCCGGTATAGGGGCCTTCGTGCGTATAGCCGCAGATGGGGCAGATGTAGTAGTCAACTTCGGGCATGGCAGCAGGATTTTCCAGAGCCTTGGCGTACAGGTTGGCATGCACTTCTTCAACCTTGTTCACCATTTCAAAATAGCGGGCAATGGCGTTGCGGCCTTCGGCCTTCGCATCTTCGATCATTTCGGGATACATCTTGGTGAATTCATAGGTTTCACCTTCAAGAGCAGCCTTCAGGTTGGCAGCGGTGTCACCAATCTTGGCGGCATTGCGCAGATGGGCATGGGCATGGATGGTTTCGGCGGCAGCAGCAGCACGGAACAGCTTGGCAGCCTGATGCAGACCTTCCTTGTCGGCCTGAGCGGCAAAGGCGAGGTACTTGCGGTTGGCCTGAGATTCTCCGGCAAAGGCATCCATCAGATTCTTCTCGGTATTGCTCATGATCTTTTCCTCTTTGGTTATGTATTTCGGGTTGCGTTCAGAAACGATTTCCGTATTCAATCAGGAACGTTTCCTATTTAATCAAAAACAGACTGCCTGTAAAGCAAAATCTTTATCTGAGGAGACTTTTTTGTGGTACAGCATATTTATTTTTCAATTTCAATATATTATAAAATTACTCTGCAAGAATCTGTCCCCTTGCCGCCCAGAAACGGACAAAATCTTTCCTGCACGTCTTTGCCTGCCCCTCCGCTTCGGGCTTGACCCTCCAGCCGGCAGAACGCTACACTCGAAAAATCATGTCCACATCCTACCAGATTCCCGACCTTGCCCCGGAAGCGATTCATCGTGAAGAGGAAGTCATTCGCCGCAGCCGCTTCATCGTTTCGCTCGCGCACACGCCGGACCCGGATACGGCAAAAGCCTTCATTGACCGGATTCGCAGGGAATTTCCCGACGCCACACATAATTGCTGGGCCTATGCCGCAGGCGCCCCCGGCCAGACCAGTCAGGTCGGCTACAGTGATGACGGCGAACCGCACGGCACAGCCGGACGGCCCATGCTCACCATGCTGCTGCATGGCGGCGTGGGTGAACTGTCTGCCGTTGTGACCCGCTATTTCGGCGGTGTCAAGCTGGGGACGGGAGGACTGGTACGAGCCTATCAGGGCATGGTCAGGCTGGGTCTCGAAACGCTTCCCACCCGCGAACACATGATTGCGTCCAGACTGGAAGTCATTCTCGACTATCCGCACATCACGCTCTTTCGCCGCCTGTTGCAGGACTACCGGGCCAGTGTGATTGAGGAAAACTTCGGCGTGGACGCCACCTACAGGCTCCTCCTGCCAAGTCAGAACATTGAAGCCCTGGAAAAGGCGCTCATGGAACTGACAGAAGGAGCCGTTCTGATATCCCGTCTGGATCAGGAGGACACGGAGACAGCCTGACCTGCCGGGAAGGCAGGTCAGGCCAGTCTGCCAAGGGCCTCGGCCAGCGCGTACACGTCTTCTTTCTGCGTATCGAAGCTGAACATCCAGCGAACCGTATGGGCCACCGGGTCCACTTCATAAAAGGCATACTGTTCCTGAAGTCTGCCGATGTCTTCAGGCCGCATATTGGCAAAGACGCCGTTTGTTTCCACGGGATGCGCCAGCGAAACGTGCGGCATGTCCGCGACAAGTTCGGCCATCAGGCGGGCCATGGCATTGGCATGACGTGCATTTTCAAGCCACAGACCGTCGCGGAAATAGGCCACATACTGGGCGGCAAGGAAACGCATCTTGGAATGCAGCTGGAGGCACTGCTTGCGCAGTGTTCCGAAACCGTCCGCCAAATTTCTGTTGAAGAAGAGAACCGCTTCTCCCATCATCATGCCGTTCTTGGTGCCGCCAAAGGACATCACATCAACGCCGAGATCCCGCGTGAGGGCCCGGACATCACCGCCCTGCGCCGCAACGGCATTGGCTATCCGCGCGCCGTCCACATG
>CAMLXE010000119.1 GCA_946490455.1 uncultured Desulfovibrio sp.
ATCCTGATGCTGTATTGCCCTTTACGCTCCCCTTTCAGGGCTTCGAGTCTGTTAGCCGGTGGGATCAAAAGATCCTGAAGGCAAGTAGCAGCATCAAGAAGTTTCAACTTCCGGTAGGACTGGCGTGACAGTTCGGGTGAAAAAGCGGAAACGCGATACCCTTTGAAGAGTGTCTCCGTTCGTTTGTCCTTGAATGATTTAATCATACGAATATAGTAACACGTTAAACGTGTTTTAGCAAACTGGAGGCTCCATGAAAAAACTTATCTTCTTTCTGGCGTTGTTCTTTCTGCCCGTACAGACATTGGCTTCCGAGCATGAGATTCCCCAGATTGACACCAAACAATACGAACTCACCGGCGACACAAAACTGGCATGTGAAGCAATCCTCTGTCTCTCGTCCGGAACCCGACCTGGGGAATGCGGTCCGTCACTCTCACGGTACTTCGGTATCAGCAAAAAGAAATGGAAAGATACTGTTCGTGCAAGGCGGAATTTCCTGAACCAATGTCCTGTTGTTGGTGAAGACGCAAGTATGCCGACGCTTGTTGACGCCATTGTCAACGGTGCGGGACGCTGCACTGCCGAACTGCTCAACAGACAGCTCAGAAGGCAAGTCGTGATTCAGGAGTGTATTCCGGATGATGTCTGGCGAAAAATGAGCTGGTCACAGCGGGAAAATACCCCAAAATGCCGAGACAAATACATCTGGATTGTCGATGATACCCTGCCATCATACTGCAAGACCTATGCTGGTCATGAATATACATGGAAAGTTGGTGTCACCTATGTCGGAGAACCGCTTGAAGGCGGACACTGGGTTAATGAGTAAAAAATGAGGTAACAATGCGTCTCTTTATTGCTGAAAAACCTTCGCTTGGAAGGGCAATCGCCGCTGAACTTGGTGTCACCAAGGACAACCCCAATTTCCAGATTTGTGGCTCCGATGTGGTGACGTGGTGCTTTGGACATATTCTCAAGCAGTATGATCCGCAGGACTATGACGACAACCTCCGGATATGGCGCAGGCGCGATCTTCCCATTATTCCCAAAGAATGGAAGCTGCTCCCTCAAAAAAGCTCTCTCACACAGCTTCAGGTGATCAACCAGCTCCTGAGTGAGGCAACTTCTGTCGTTCATGCGGGCGACCCCGACCGGGAAGGCCAGCTTCTTGTTGATGAAGTTCTTGAATATTTCAACTATGCAGGTCCGGTCCAGCGTATATGGCTTGCCTCTCTTGATTCACGCTCTATCCAGAAAGCTCTGGACTCCCTCAAAGAGAACTGTGATTACTCGAATCTTAGAGACGCTGCCCTTGCACGTTCCCGTGCCGACTGGCTCATCGGCATGAACGCAAGTCGCGCCATGACCCTGTACGGTCGCGAGACCGGTCGAGAAGAAGTTCTTTCCCTTGGTCGCGTCCAGACACCAACTCTCGCCATCATTGTTCAGCGAGACCGTGAGATCAAGGCATTCGTGCCCGTTGACTACCTTATCCTCCAGGCAAGCCTCCGGAACGAAGCTGGACAGTTCGTGGCCACCTTCAACCCTGTCGAAACGCAGCCTGGTCTTGATCCGGAAGGCCGTCTTGTCGATACAGCTGCTGCTCAGGACATTGTTGCTGCTGTACAAGGCCAGACCGGCACCATCACCACCGTCACACGCGAAAAGCGTACAAAATCCGTCCCTCTCCCGCATTGTCTCTCCTCCCTCCAGAAAGCAGCCTCTTCAAAGTTCGGCATGACTGCCCAGCAGGTTCTTGATACCGCGCAATCCCTCTATGAAAAGAAACTGACGACATACCCCAGAACAGACTGCCGCTATCTGCCCGAAGAACAGTTTCAGGATGCAGCCCGGATCATCACGTCTCTCTCCAGTGTCCCCGGCCTTGAAGCCGTTACCGCCAGTACCAATACTTCTCTTCGAGGTCCGGTCTGGAGTACGGCAAAGGTCACGGCCCACCACGCGATTATCCCCACCGGTGAAAAGCCCCAGAGCCTCACGGCGCAGGAAACGAATCTGTACCTGATGATCGCAGTCCAATACTTTCTCCAGTTCTATCCCCAGATGAAATACGAATCTCAGAAAATCGTTGTCTCCATCAATGACACGACCTGGGAAGCACGCGGACGGCTCATTCTCGAACCTGGATGGACCAGCGTTACAGCCGAAGAGGATGAAGACGCCAAAAGAAAGGAACCGGAACAATCATTGCCTCCAGTCAGCTCTGGCACACCCGTCACCTGCACCGATGTGGATATTCTCAAAAAGAAGACAACGCCGCCTTCTAGATTTTCAGAAGGTTCACTGATCGAAGCGATGGCCAATATCCATCGTTTCGTATCCGATGCCAGCGCCAAAACCGTACTCAAGGAAAATGAGGGTATCGGCACCGAAGCCACCCGTGCCTCAATTATAGAAACCCTCAAGGAACGAAAGTACATCGAACCGAGCGGCAAATCACTGGTCTCAACGCCGCTTGGGCAGTCTCTCATCGACATGACTCCGGGTGTACTCAAAGACCCGGTGCTGACGGCACAATGGGAACAGAGGCTCGAAAAGATAGCCTGCGGTGAACTCTCGCTCGACGCCTTCATGCAGGATCAGATTACGATCTTGCCAACACTCCTCAATTCGGTTCTTTCTCTGCCTGTCACCCTCCTTCCCACCGCTTTCCCATGTCCGAAGTGCGGCAGGGCCATGAACAGGCGTCCGGACAAGAAATACGGGGGATTCTTCTGGGCCTGCTCCGACTCCGACTGCCACACATTTCTTCCGGATGCCAACGGCAAACCCGGCGCTCCTCGTGAAAAGGCCGTCCCTTCGGAATTCCCCTGCCCCGTCTGTAACCGGCCTCTTTACCGCAAAGAAAAGGACGGATCACCCTACTGGGCCTGCTACAATCGTGAGGGTCATCCAAATGGCGAAAACATCTTTCTTCCCGACGATAACGGCAAACCCGGTACGCCAAAACCACGGATTCCGCGAATTGTGACTGAGTTCGCCTGCCCAGACTGTGGTAAGCCACTGCTCTACAAACAAGGTATAAGCAAGGGTGGGAAAGCATGGGAACGTTTCGACTGCTCTAGTTTTCCATCCTGCAAAGCCAGTTTCTGGGGTAAGGGCAACAAGCCGGATTTCAATAAAAGAGCTGGAAAAAAGTAAAGTTATAAGGAGTTGTTATGAGCCTCATGGCCTCTTCTATCCCCCTGACTGTCTATCGCGCAGATTCTACTTTCATGGATGCACTCACATTTGACAAATTAAAACAGTTCGCCTTTCGTTCGATTGACAGTGTGCCTGAAAAAAAAGGGTGGGGATTTACAAACTTCGACGATATGTTCGATGTCGAATGGACGAAATCCGTTCCAGAAAAAGGGCGCTATTTCGCATTCGGTGTTCGTATCGACAACCGCTCCATTCCTTCTTCCATTGTCAAAAAGCACTATGCTGAACTGGAAGCTGAAGAGCTGGAGCGCATCAAGGCTGGAGGGAAAAAATTTCTTTCACGGGAAAGAAAAAAGGATCTCCTTACACTCTGCAAAGTACGCTTGCTTTCACGCATTGAGCCACGCCCAGCAATGTGTGGTGTGGCTGTGGATACAGCAACAGGGTTGGTTTATGTGGGCAGCGTATCAAAGACAGTCCTAGAGCTACTTGAATCATATCTGAAAACTGCATTTTCCAGCGTTCCAGAACGCATCTCTCCGGACACACTGTCCGGCAGACTTCCATTCGATGATTTTCTGCACGATTTGTACACCGAAAGTATGACGATTTCTCTCAACTCACATGAGTATCATGTTGCAGAACAGGGACAGGCAATGCTTGCTCAAGAAAACGGCCCATCGGTATCAGTGAACGATGCTCCGGACAGCGCCCGTGCCGGTCTTGAATCCGGGTTGCGTATCCAGAATCTCAAGCTCCGAATTTCCCGGCTGCCCGATGAAGAACAGGCTTCAACCTTCACTCTCCATTCTGACTTTTCCTTCACTGGACTCAGGACTCCCCGTGTCAAACGCGAAAAGGGCGATCCGGATATGGACGCCGTTTTTTTTCTTAAAATGGGCTATATTGAAGAAGTCGTTACGGTCATGCACGCGCTCTTCAGACAATTCTGTGGAGAAAAGAAATGACGGTCTTTGGAGCAGTCATGCTAGGACTCATTCTGGGGAGTTTCTACAACGTGTGTATCTTCCGGTTCATTTCCGGTGAATCCGTTGTCTATCCCCCTTCACATTGTCCGCACTGCCTGCACCGGCTTGCATGGTACGAGATGATTCCCGTAATCAGCTATCTCTGTCTGCGGGGACGCTGCTCATCTTGCGGTGTCCGGATCAGCCTCCAGTACCCTCTGGTCGAACTGCTCTCTGGGGCTGTGGCCGGAGTCCTTGCCTTGCGCTTTGGTCCCTGCTCTGCCCTCGTCGTCCATCTTGCCGCTGCCGGTGTTCTGATCGTGGCCTCCGGCATAGACGCCAGAATTGGAATTTTGCCGGACGTGTTGCTGCTTCCGGCTATAGCACTGGCCATTCCTGCAGGAGCTCTTGTTCTTGGACATGGGTGGCTGATCACACTCTCCGGCTGCCTGCTGGGTGGAGGTTCTTTCTGGCTTCTGGCAATTCTCTACAGACATTTTCGTGGTCGTGATGGTCTCGGTTTGGGAGACGCAAAACTCATGTGCCTGATTGGCGCGTTATCCGGTGTATCCGCCCTGCCCTCTATAGCTCTTATCGCTGCGCTGACCTGTACCGCCTTCATTTTCCTGTCGCGGCACGACCCTGCGGCTCCCCTTCCATTTGGCCCCTGGCTGTCTGCCAGTTTTTTCCTTCATGTTCTCCTGCCAAGGATGCTGCCATGAAAAGACTTTCTCTGCTTTTTCTTCTTTCGCTTTTTGCCTTTTCCTGTCCTGTACATGCTGCCGACAGTTCTTCCTTTGACCCTACAAAGATCACAGTGCAAAGCGTATCCACGTCTTCCATCCCCGTTGGAACCGTGATTGCCTGGCCATCTGCTTCATGGCCCTCTGATGCCAGCAACTGGCTGGAATGTAACGGACAGGCCATATCAAGCACAATATACCCGGCACTGGTCGCGCTTGTAGGTTCACGAGTGCCGGATTACAGGGGGATATTCCTGCGTGGGTATGGCTCACAGGTCTCCACGCACTACGGCACTGTGACGCATTCAAGCGGCAGTCTTGGGGCACTTCAGGGAGACGCCATAAGAAACATGAAGGGACGAGTGGTGGCCAACCCATCCCGTGGAGGCTCCAGCCCCTCTGGACCGTTCTATGATAGTACAGAAGGATGGAACAATCACACTGATACAGGTTCATCGGGAACCATCTGGTTTGATGCTTCACGCGCTACCCCGACTGCGGTTGAAATACGACCTGTCAATCGCAGTGTCCGCTATCTCATACGAGCAAAATAACAAATAATTACAGTAAGATTGTATTGATTTTCTGAAAAAAACAGCATATAAGAAGATGTTCCCATTGAGGAACAAAATACGGGGCCTCCTCTCCGCAGGCAGGCAGGGATGGAAAGGAGGCAAGTTGCCAGGCAAACGGCGGATGTACCATCTGCTCAGACTGGTGACGAAAGCGGCCCTGTGGGGCGCGATCTCCCGTCTGGCAAACTGGCTCATGGGTAAAATCCTGAGCTGAGGATAAGCCCGATGGAATGAAGCGACCCCCGACAGTGCTGCAACACCGTTGGGGGTCTCCATCGGGTAAAGTTTCCACAACTTCTACCGGAGGGAAGGCCCTTGAAGAACCATCCCATGCCGGGGGTCAGAGTGTAACCAGCACTCTGACCCTTTCTGTTATAAACATAAGCTGTTCCACAGCCTTTGGCAAGTCATCTTGCCAAAGGCTGTGGAATGCAGGGCCAGACGGCATAGTCATTTCCTGAGCTTTGCATCCTTTATGGCAGGTTGGAGTTGCTGTTGAATGATGAGCATAGGCTGAGAAAGTTTAGTGATATCAG
>CAMLXE010000120.1 GCA_946490455.1 uncultured Desulfovibrio sp.
AAACATGGCTTCACAGCCTTCCCGGGTCTCTACTACGGCATAGCGTAACACCTGCGCGTTACCACCATTGGGAGCAAGGCGAGCACAATCTACCAGCCAGTCCAGCATTCCGGCAGGAAGACCTTCCGCTTCTCTGAAGCGGCGACAGGTACGAGCTTTGGATACAAGTTCAAAAAAATCCATAAAAAACTCCTTGTGGGGGGCCTCGGGTTGCAGAAAAAATTCTTCCATGAGAACACATTTTCTGCCAAGAAAAAAGTGTAACATTGACTGAAGCGAACTACAATCCAATCTGTCTTTGACGGTATAACCTCATTCCAAATACAGTATGAAATATCTGGCCATTGATTACGGACAAAAGAGGACCGGCATTGCCGTATCGGACTCGGGAGGCAGCATGGCCTTCCCCCGTCGCACCATTCTCATGAAAACACGAGATGCCTTCTTTGCCGAGCTGCTTTCACTCATTGAAACAGAAAAACCCGATGCGCTGGTGGTAGGTCTTCCTGTTGATCTTGATGGAACGGAGACCCTGACGACGCGTCAGGTTCGAAACTTTACAGATCGTCTGGCCCGACGCACACCGCTTCCCATCTATATCATGCCAGAAGCGCTGAGCAGCCTGGAAGCCGAACTGGACCTTCGAGCAGCAGGGCGATCGGCCGCTGCGTCACGTTCTGTTCTTGATCAGCAGGCAGCCGTTCGCATTCTGCAATCCTTTCTGGATCAACCCGAAACCCAACGGAAACTGCGATGAGCCCGGAAAAACACCCGCTCCCTGCTTCTGACTCCATACAGCCGACCCCAGAATCTCATGATCTGGCTCAGACTGCTTCTGCCGCCAGAACCGAGAATCAGCGTTCCGCTGTCAGTGAACAGCCCTCTTCTCAGTCAGCTTCTACTAAAGCCCCTTGCCCTCCGGCATCAGGATTTTCTGCTGATGCCTCAAAATCTGACTCGCAAGCCTCTCCTCCGCATAAGCAGGGCTTTCGCTGGAGGCGCCTGCTCCTGACTATCCTGCTTGTCATTCTTGCAGCCTGTGCAGCAACTGGGTGGCTGGTCTTTGATTTTCTCCAGTCTCCGGGAACCGATTCTACCGCCAGACCGCCACAGGATGTGGAAGTCACCATCAACCCGGGTACGACCTTTACCGAACTGGCACAGGAACTGGAGCACCTCGGCGCCGTACGCGATGCGGACAAATTCATTCTCCTCGCCCATTGGAAGAAGGTATCCGGGAAGCTGAAAAGCGGCCGTTTCCGCGTCAATACCGGGTGGATTCCAGAAAAGGTGCTTGATCAGCTCATCAATGGTTCACCCATTCTTGAACGAGTGACCATTCCTGAAGGACTTCCATGGTGGGAAACAGGAAAGCGCCTTGAAGCTGCTGGCATGCTCCGTTTTGAAGATTTCAAAAAGATTATTTTTGATCCGGAATTTCTGCGCTACTGGGGGATTCCCTTCAACAGTGCGGAAGGCTTCCTCTATCCCGATACCTATCTGCTGATGCGGCCTCTGGAATGTAATGAAACGACTGCCAAAAAAATTGTAGGCAGAATGATTGACACCTTCTGGAGACGCACGGCTCCTCTCTGGTCCGAAGGGAAACGACCGGGTCCCGGAAAGGCTGATGAAGTTCGTCAGCTGGTGATTCTGGCGTCCATTGTTGAAAAAGAAACCTCTGTTCCTTCCGAAAGGGCAACCGTAGCCGGAGTCTATGCCAATCGACTCCGGCTGGGCATGCTGCTTCAGGCCGACCCGACAACTGCCTATGGTGTCGGAGAAGGCTTTGACGGCAATCTGCGCCGCAAGCATCTCGATGACCCGAACAACACCTACAATACCTATAAACGGCCAGGCCTTCCTCCCGGCCCCATCTGCTCTCCCGGACTGGCCTGCCTGCGAGCAGCAGCCAATCCCGAACAACACAAGTTTCTCTATTTTGTTGCCAAGGGAGAAGGCGGGGCGCATGTGTTCAGCACCAATCTCACCGATCACAATCGAGCCGTCCGGGCCTATATCAACAGGCTGAAAAAAAGCCGGTAGTCAGACCATAAACCCAAGAATGGCATTCGCTCATTCTTGGGTTTCACTTTTGTCAGGATGCAATTCGTATCCGGGAAAAGCCATGCAAGGTAATGCTTCTTTCCATAATACGGATACGGCTCAACATCAGCACAGCAGCCGTGGAAACGCCTACAAGGAAGGCAATCCAGAATCCCTGGGGTCCCATAGGCTCTCCCCACAGACAAGTCCTCCCCAGCGAATAGCCCAATGGCAGCGCAATGCACCAATAGGAAATCAGAGTAAAACACAGGATGGCGCGAGTATCATTATAGCCGCGTAAAATTCCCACTCCAACGACCTGCAGGGCATCGGTAATCTGATAGGTACCGGCAAAGAGGAGCAGATGGGCCGCAAGTCCCAGTACCTCTGGATTATCGTTGTATATATGGGCAATCTGTTCCCGGAACAGAATGGTGCAAATGGCTGTGCAAATGGCCATGCAGACACCTAAGCAAAGCGCTGCCCGGGTAGCGGTCATGACAGCAGCCTGAGAACGCTGTCCCAGAGCAAAACCGGTTCGAATCGTTGCCGCCGTACCTATGGACATGGGGACCATGAACACCAGTGAACTGAAATTCAGGGCAACCTGATGCCCCGCTACCTGAATGGCCCCCAGAGGTGCAATCAGAAGCGCCACGGTAGAAAAGAGTGTCACCTCAAACAGCATGGCAAAGGCGCCGGGAAATCCGATGGCTGTAAGCTTGCGCAAAGAACTCCAGCGAGGCA
The DNA here is from genome assembly GCA_946490455.1 of uncultured Desulfovibrio sp. Lineage (GTDB taxonomy): Bacteria > Desulfobacterota > Desulfovibrionia > Desulfovibrionales > Desulfovibrionaceae > Bilophila. The sequence goes on from CAMLXE010000120.1 coordinate 2,794, forward strand.
GTTCCCATGCTGAAGGTCGCAGGAGCTGATACAGTTTTTTCTGACGCACGGCATAAACGACCATGGTCAGAAACATCATCCAGTACACAAAGGCCGTAGCCGCCCCTGTTCCCGGTCCACCAAGCGCCGGGAGTCCGAGCTTACCAAAAATCATGATGTAGTTTGCCGGGATATTGCAAAAGAGCCCTACAAATCCCGCAAACATGGCCGGCCTCATCAACGCCATTCCTTCCATGCCGCAACGCATGGCAATAAACAGCAGATATCCTGGTGCTCCCCAGACGATAAACCGAAGATACTCTCCCGTGAGTCTCGCCAGATATGCTTCAACACCCAGTTCTTCCAGATGGAAGGAGAGCCAGTATACAATGATGATAAGCGGCACAGACAAAATAAGCGCGAGCCAGAATCCCTGTCGAATGGTATGTCCTATTTCCGCTTCCTTATTGCTGCCTGCTCCACGCAGTTGAGCCACACTCGGAGTGACGGCAAGCAAAAGCCCCTGACAAAAGAGGACCAGAGGAATCCAGAGAGACCCGGCCAGGGCAACAGCCGCCATATCTTCCGGCCCTACTCTGCCTGTCATGACCATATCCACAAATCCCATGGAAACCATGGCGACCTGCGCCAGAAGGGCCGGAATGGCCAATTGTATCTGAGAACGCAATTCAATGAGATATGCCTGTCTTCTGGTCGACGACATGACAAACTCCATAATACCCTGAAAATGACTGTGAAGGACCTTCCTGCAACAGGCCGAAAAATTCCAGGAAAAAGCAACCGAGCTGCAGAGTCTCGGCCGCAATCCCTGTTCGGCGCTCTTTACACGGGAATGGTCTGGAAAAACAAAGACAATTCATGGGCCGCACCCAGTGAGGAAATCTCAAAGAGAATTCTCCCAGACATGATGTGCCCATTATGGTGAAAATACAGGCTGGTCTCAAAAAAAAGTACCGGGACCTGGTCTACCGGTTCCAGAAATTCCCTCCGATGCGCGGATTCAACCAATGTTTTCAGACACCGACCTGCCCGCGCAGGATGTATTTTCCTCCACGCAAGCGAGAAGGAGCATTAATTATATTTTCAATCCTGAACGATCAGGCCAACGGATTCTCTTCCGCATTCAGGCTCCGCCCCGGACCAAGAAGCAGCCCCAGACAAAGCAATGAGGCCAGGACACCAATTCCCGTTGCTACGGAGGACGAAAGCTGGATACCCATTGTCACATCAAAAAGAACATACGTCACGCATACTGTGGTCATAAACATGGCCGGTATTGTGGCCACCCAATGAAAACGCCCACGCCGGATCAGATAGGCAGCAGCCGTCCACAACATGATGGAAGCCATGATCTGGTTGGCCAGCCCAAAATAATTCCAGAGCATCCCAAATGGCAAAATGGTCAGAGCCACCCCCACTGCGAGCAAGGGGACGGCAATTTTCAGACGGTTCACGAGCGGCCGCTGATCAAGCTTCAGGGCATCTGCAATGGTCAGTCTGACAGATCGAAAAGCTGTATCGCCTGTCGTAATGGGCAGGACCACAACACCCAGGATGGCCAGAGTTCCCCCCCAGCCACCAAGCAGTTCCACCGCAATCTCATTGACAACCAGGACGGCATTGTTGTCAGGCCCCAGGGCTTCGTACAGTGCAGCAATATCAGGATAGAAACTCATGCCCAGCGTCACCCAGATAAGACCGAGCCCCCCTTCGGCAATCATGGCGCCGTAAAACACAAAACGTCCATACTGCTCATTATTGATACAACGAGCCATCATGGGAGACTGTGTGGCATGAAAGCCGGAGCAGGCTCCACAGGCAATGGTAATAAAGACCAGCGGCCACCAGGGAAGATCAAGCCCCTCTGTTGCCTCGAAATTCAGCGAAGGATACAGCGTATAGTCCTGCGCAAAAAGTGCATACAGCAGACTGAAGGCCATAATCACCAGAATCAGCGCAAAAAAGGGATACAGTCTGCCAATAAACTTGTCGATAGGAAGAAGGATTGCACAGAAATAATAGAAAAATACAAAGCCAATGAGCAAAACACCGTCAAGACCAGTCAGATTGGCCAGAAGTCCCGCAGGACCAGAGACAAAGACAACGCCCACAAGCAGCAGAAGAATGACCGAAAAGACACGCATTGCCTTGCGAACAAAACTGCCCAGCGTCGCACCGACCACATCAGGCAGGGATTTCCCCATATACCGCAGGGAAAGCATCCCAGAGAAATAGTCATGGACCGCACCGGCGAATATGCTGCCAATGACAATCCAGATCAGCGCAACAGGGCCATAGAGGGCTCCCAGAATAGGTCCGAAGACGGGACCCGGGCCAGCAATATTCATGAGCTGAATCAAAAAAATACGTGTGGGAGTCATTTCCACATAATCAACACCATCCGCCAGAGTGCAGACAGGCGTTCTCCGGTCTGGATCTGCTCCAAACACACGCTCAATCAGACGCCCATAGACAACATAACCGGCCAGCAATCCCAGCAGAGCTAAAACAAAATACATCCAAGAAGGCATAAGGTTCTCGAAAACAGGCTGTGTGGAGACTCCACCGCTAGCGGAAGAGCAGCGGAACCCGGAAATCCTGAAAATCAACTATCCCGCAACAGGATGACATTGCCTGATAGGAGTATAGGGTAGTCTTCCAAAAATTGGCAAGGGGAAGTTCTTCAACTGCTCATTCCTACCTGCATAATCTTGCAATACGTTCGTATCCTGAACATGCACCGAAACCAGTCCGGACCTGTGCGACCAATGACTGGCAATGTCTCCTTGGCCTCCCCTCTTCCATTGGACAAATGCCACCAAAGGCGTCATTCCTCATTTGCAACGGCTTATCAGGCCATCATATGTCTTCACTGTAACAAAAGACAGTTGGCTTGCATGCTTGCGACGAGCCATTTCTCACATGGCGACATATGCAACAAAATGGAGTGCAAACGATCCATCTGGCAGGGGTATGGGACAGGAGCCAGAAGGGAAACGCTTCAGAGCGCGCTGGGATGAGTACTGAAGAAATGCCAGTGGAGTCCCCCAGACATAGCCGGTGGTACCTGCTGCACGCCTGTAAAAAGGCCTTCCTGCCAGCCGCGTTAAAATGGGTACACGTACGACCTGGCATCTGCATTTCTGTTATCGTTGGCCCAAAACGGCTTCCTGTGTAC
>CAMLXE010000121.1 GCA_946490455.1 uncultured Desulfovibrio sp.
AGCAGGTGGCATTGAAATTTATACTCCCACGCCAAAAGTAGCAGATGGTGCAGCATCTGCTCAGAAAACCAGGACGAAACGGCAAGAAGACGGGAAACCGTCTCCATCAGAACAGGAAAACAATCGCCTCGTACTCTCCCGTAATCTTGCTGAAGCAATTCAGAAAGGAATTGAAGATACCCTTTCAAAACAAAAATTGCAGGCCCCCAGTGCTGAAATCAAATCAGCAAAGTTCCGCGTACTGGCCGCTGTGAATATGCCCGGTGTATTGCTGGAAACCGGATATTGTTCCAACAGGCAGGACTCTCAAAAGCTGTCCTCACCAGACTATCGGGAGGCATTGGCTGCAGGCATTGCAGAAGGTATTCTTACAATGGTACAAGGTCTCAATGGATTGGAATGATACCTTCTCTGTACGGCTTGACGGCATCCGATTTGAAGGCTATCCCTTTCAGTCTGCGAGATACAACATGTAGTCACGCACTTTCCATACGAAGGAGAAAAATATGTTCAGAGTAGCGTCCCTTGCTCTTGTTATCTGTGCCTTTCTGGCAGGTTCAGCCTTTGCTGCGGACCTGAAAGTTGGTGTATTCAACTCCCAGGCTGTGGCAATGGACAGCGATGCGGCCAAGGCAGCACAAAAGAAGCTGCAAAGCCAGTTTGGTACAGAAAAAACACAACTGGAAAAGCAGGCCAAGGAACTCCAAAGCAAGGGCGAAGCCCTTCAGGCCCAGATGGCAACCCTGTCTGCCAAGGCTCGGGAAGAAAAACAGATGGAATTCATGCGGCTGCGTCGTGACTTTGAAGAAAAGTCACGCAACTTTGCCCGCAAGGTGGAGAACTCCGAAGTTCAGATTCGTCAGAGCATGGCCCGCCAGATCTATGAAGCTTCTCTGAATATCGCCAAGAAGAGAAATCTTGACCTTATTCTTGATGCAGCTTCTGGCAGCGTCATGTTTGCAACCCCGGACATGGACATTACCAAGGATGTTCTTGCGGAAGTTAACCGTCTGTGGAAGGCATCCGGCAGTAAGTTCCCCGATGCCCAGGCACCCAAGAAGTAAGCTTATGGGTACGCTCAGACTCTCCGATATCGCGGGTCGTCTAGGGCTGACTCTCCAAGGTGAAGACGCCGAGGTAATCGGCGTCAACACCCTGGAAAATGCCTCGCCTGACGAGATAAGCTTTCTGGCCAATCCCAGATACACCGACCAGCTGGCTACAACAAAAGCCTGTGCGGTTATCGTCAGTGAGGAACATGCGGGACACGTCCGGAGAGCCCTTGTCAGCCAAAACCCCTATCAGGATTTTGGAAGAGTGCTTGAATTATTTGCCCGCCCTCAGGGCAGCTTTTCCGGAATCAGCCCCTTGGCCTTTATTCATCCTGAAGCCCAGCTGGATAACGACGTTACAGTCTATCCTTTCGCCTATATTGGACCAAGAAGCCGCATTGGCTCCAACACGTCCATTTTCCCTGGCGTATACATCGGAGAAGGCTGTCGGATCGGACAACATAGCATCCTGTATCCCAATGTGGTTCTCATGGCGGGGACACACATTGGAGATAGGTGCATCCTGCACTCGGGCTGTGTTCTGGGGGCAGATGGATTCGGTTTTGCCAGAACCCCCCAAGGAATCCAAAAAATTCCTCAGGTGGGTCGAGTTTCTGTGGAGAATGATGTGGAGATTGGCGCCAACTCGGCCATAGACAGAGCTGTTCTGGATGCAACACACATTCATGCAGGGACCAAAATTGATAACCTTGTCCAAATTGGACATAATGTGCAGATTGGACAGAACTGTTTTATTGTTTCTCAGGTCGGAATTTCCGGTTCCACTCATGTGGGAGCCAACTGTACGTTTGCCGGACAGGTTGGCATTGCCGGGCACCTGCATATTGGTGACAATGTTACCATAGGTCCCAAATCTGGCGTTGCCAAAAATATTCCAAGTGATGTTGTCGTAGGTGGCATCCCTACCGTAGATCAACGCACCTACATGAGAACACTGGCACTCATGCCCCAGTTTCCAGACCTGTTCAAGCGAATTTCCAAGCTGGAAAAGGAGCTGGAAAAGATACAAAAGGGGTCAAAAGAAGATAAGGACTGATTTCGGGCAGAAATACCCGGCGTTCTGTTTTCAGCATGATAAGTTGAGCTTCTTCTGTGAATCTATAGTGGCAATCCGCGAGAGACATGATGCAGCTCAAAGAGGGCGTAGAGCCTTTGCTCTGTCCGCAGGGATGGATCGGAGACCATTACGCCCTCTTTCCTGTAAAAATACGCCTGCACCCGTATCGAAAGTACCAGGGAGGACCCCATGACCCAGCCTGTAGCGTTCAATATTCAGAAAATTCTTTCTCTCCTGCCCCACCGCTATCCTTTCTTGCTTGTGGACAGAGTCAATGAACTGGTGGATGGAGAATATATCAAAGCGCACAAATGTGTAAGCTTCAACGAACCATTCTTTCAGGGGCATTTCCCCGGCGTACCTGTTATGCCTGGTGTACTGATTATTGAAGCATTGGCTCAAACGGGGGGGCTTCTTGTCCTGCATGGGTTTGATCCTTCTGAAACAAAGGATAAACTCTTTCTTTTCTCCGGACTGGAAAAGGTTCGCTTCCGGCGCCCCGTCTATCCCGGTGATCGTCTGGATCTTGAATGCAGACTGATTCGCCATAAGCTCAAGCTCTGGAAGATGGAAGGTCGGGCCTATGTGGATGGCCAGCTTGCAGCTGAAGCGGAACTGACTGCAGCCGTGACCAATCGGGAGGAGATGGCATGAGCGGAAGCCCGATGATCCATCCCACGGCTATTGTCGCTTCGAGTGCAGAACTCGGTTCTGGTGTGGAAATAGGCCCATATGCCATTGTTGAAGATCATGTCAGTATTGGTGATGGTACCCGCGTAGATGCACATGCGGTCATCAAGCAATATACCCGTATGGGCAAATGCAATCATATTCATTCTCATGCGCTCGTGGGTGGCACCCCTCAGGATCTCAAATTCAGAGGAGAAATCACCTGGCTTGAACTGGGGGATGAAAACACCATTCGCGAATTTGCTACACTTCATCGAGGGACCGAGGGAGCAGGAGGCATCACGCGTATGGGAAGCCATAATCTGTGCATGGCCTATACGCATGTGGCTCATGACTGTCAGGTAGGGAGCCATATTGTGCTGTCCAATGGAGCAACGCTGGGAGGACATGTGACGGTTGATGACTTTGCCATCATTGGAGGTCTGTCCGCTGTCCATCAATTCAGCCATATTGGGACTCATGCCTTTGTTGGCGGCATGACAGGCGTTGCGCAGGACCTGCCTCCATGGATGCTTGCTGCGGGCAGTCGTGCTCTCGTACATGGTCCCAATCTTGTCGGTTTGCGACGCATTGGCGCTTCTCGTGAAACGATTGGTGCTCTGAAAAAAGCCTTTAGGCTGATCTGGCGCAGTGAACTGTCCAGGGCTGAAGCATTGGATCAACTGACTACCGAGTATGCAAATATTCCAGAACTTATGGAATTTGTTAACTTTGTCCATAAAAGCGAACGTGGTCTCTGCCCAGCTGAAAAAAATTTGGCAAAAGGGGTTGACGACGAGGCAGCAACACGCTAAAAGCTCTTTCGTCAACGGCATTCAGTGGTTGATGTGATACCTGCCTTTGTAGCTCAGTAGGTAGAGCGCATCCTTGGTAAGGATGAGGTCAGCAGTTCAATTCTGCTCAAAGGCTCCATGAAATTATAGGACTTATGGTTTGCTGCCATAAGTCCTTTTTTATGTCCGTATGAAGCAACGCCTATCCTCCAATTACCTTTCCCGGTCATTTTCCTCCCCGCACAGTTCACTAAAAATCATCCCCAGCTGACAGGTTGATGAACAGATTCTCTTTCCTGGATATCCTGCCATGCTCGTGCCCAACCATTCCTAACCGGAAAAAGATATTTTCCTTATCCACCTGCACTGAATGACCTATCTTCCCACAATCATCCTCCTGGCAATCGTGATCTGATCCAGAAACAGACCTTTCGCAAAGGAATTATCCTGATACAAGGTTCAGTTTGATCTTACTTCGGATGACTCCATTTCTCGGCACGGTGCCATCTTCTCGATTTTCCATACCCTTTACCGACCGTATTATGCACTTCTCGTGCTCAAGGGCCTGTTGTGCAAAAACAGATAAAAAATTTTTCTCTTGTACCTTTTTATGTACCCATTTTTACACTTCACTGTTTTTCGGTATTGAACGCTTCAATGGCAGAGTGCATTTTGCATCTCAAGGAAATGTCTTGCTTCTCGGCTTGCCCCACATTGTCGCCCCTCAAATGTCATTTTGAACGTATGAGAATCCGACCTCATTCTAAGGATAAGTTCTACTGATCAAAGCAATCTCATAGAAATGACCTCCTGAGGGACTGATCGAAATTCTCATATATGAATAAGGGCAGACCCTACCATAAGAGTAACGACGATATGAAATCTCTTCAGATAATGCACTGACAACCTGCTCAAATTGAATGAATTAGCATAATGAATTCAAGGGGGGAATGATGTATCGTAACAGAAACTTGGTCCCCCCCTTCATCGTGAACTGACAAAACGAATGTTAACCCAATTCTGGCCAAATAATCCTGTTGAAATTATGGGTGAACTATCTGAGAAGAGTACACGTTGCCACTGCAGAATGAGAAGCTCCTGCTCTTTTGAGCAACAGATGGCTCTCAAAAAAGGGAGAAACTGATACATGTTGACTTTTTCTTTCGGAAAAAGGAAAGTATCCTATGTCTATAGGGACCATCAACAACGAGGGCCTGTTATGCATCGAATACTTGCCTGTATCCTGCTCCTTGCAATGACAATCAGTCTTCATAGACTTCTATGAAACAGATTCCGTAACATACAGCATACAGAAAGCCCTTACCATGTTAATGCGGTAAGGGCTTTCACTATGATATCTTTATCGGGATACAGCAGGTAGTGGCATATGAGTCTGCAGGCACGCCAAACGTAACCCCACACCATTGTTGCAACAGGAGGTCAAGTCTTCCCTCTGAGTTCCACCGCTCTTCAACATATCCACCGGGCTATCTTTTATTCTCATCCAGCTTGGTCCACTATGATATGCATATTGTAGCGATGGTCTGTCGGAATATCTCTTCTGAAAAATAATATCGTATTCTCAATCAATACATTGAAAGATTCATGTGCCGACTTAAGAAATTTTCCTCTATGCCAAGGTATGAGCACCCTGATATGACGGCATCATGACGTGCCCACTTACTGTCTATATAAAAGATATTGTCTCCTTTTATGGGGAATGACAGAACTATCTGCCGATAATCCTGATTTCCTATCTACCATGATTCAGCCAATTCTTTTTCATGCACGTTTCCGGAGCTGAAATGGGGCTGGCATCATGGTGACAATTTTTCATATCGCCTTGGAGAACAAAATCAGCATTGATTATCTGTAACCTGCCATAGTGGTTGCAGGTCTGGAGGTATTCTCGGGAACCAGCAGCTGAAAATAGTGCCGTAAGTCGATTGGCTGATGGAAAAATGGCAGGCAGGTAGAATGGAATCTTTCACCGAGAGAATTGGTGGCAATAAGGTTCAGCATTATGTAGGCGAGTCAACTTATGGAAGCAACCCTGGCGGGCCCTACAACCAGACTCCGATTTGATGAGTACCATTTGCCATCTCGACCAAGTCTGGACAGCGGCTATGGGAATTATTGGGCTACAGGTAGAAAAGTCACAGATGCATATCCCATTCACTGCTCCATACCGGCCTGGCTGACTAAACCCTTTCTGGAAATCCATACTTCTTTCTTATTGTTGTGTTATATCAACAAGTTCATAAAATATCTGCTTTACTTTCAACCAGCATGTCAGAAGCAAAGGATACAAGAATA
>CAMLXE010000122.1 GCA_946490455.1 uncultured Desulfovibrio sp.
GCCCTTCGTCAAAGGAGCCCAGAATGGCCATGGCGCCAATGCAGAACAGGACCGATGCATTGACCATGCCTTCCGTAAAAAGGGGATTGGACGACTTCAGCCGTTTCTTGACCATGTCCCCTATGTGCATGAGACGGGCTTCAAGATTGCACAGTTCTCCCACCAGGGAACCAATGACGATGCTGAAGATGACCACAAGGGGCTTTTCCGTCAGCAGCGCCATCTTGATCCCGATGACAAGAACGCACAGGCCAAGTCCCTGAAAGACAATACGACGGACGCGTTCCGGCAGGTGCGAGCCAAAGGCCAGTCCCACGGCGCCGCCCAGTACGATGCCCAGTGCGTTGACCAGAGCCCCGATGGGAATCATGCCGAATCCTTTGCTGCTTCGGTCTGGCTGCTGTCCCGGTTGGCATCCAGCCAGGCGTGAATTTCCTTGCGGGCCTGCTCCAGATAGGCGGGGAAAACAGCCTGCACAGCAGGCGAAAGCCCTATGTTCCAGGTTATGTAGTCTTCTGGTTCAACACCAAGGACATGGAGCGTTATCTTTTGTCTGAACAGCAGCTGGGCCATTCGGAGCGAATCAATGAGATCAATGTCGTGGATGGAAAGCCGCTGCTTCTCATCCTTGACCAGAGCGTCTTCATCCAGACGATAGATCGTACCCGGTTTACCCTTCGCGTGAACGACATCCAGTACGAAAATATGATCGAAGTCCTTGAAAGAATAGAAAATATCCTGTGTAAATGTCCCGCCCTCACGAATGACGACCTGTTCCGGCCATGTTTCCTTGAGGAGTTCCTGTGCGGCAAAGACCCCTACACCATCGTCTGTCAGCAGCATATTGCCAATGCCGAGTACCAGCAGTCTTTTCATGAAAACCTCATGGGGTGCGAATACGTTCCGAAGTCGTGGAAATGCGGCATGAATCAGACAGATTGCCGTCCGGCTATTTTCGCAGCAATGGAAACTTTCTTCAAGTGCTTTCTCCTTTCGTCCCTGTCGGTTTCAGACTGCGTGAACGGCGAATCCGGCCGGCGGGCTATGAAATCAGACAAGATCAGGGGGTCATGCGGTCGAACAGCCAGATATGAAAAATTTCCTTGCTGTGGTGGGGACTCTTTTCCCCCAGGAGTATAAAAAGGCCGGAACCACAGGTCCCGGCCTTGCATGTTACAGCTTCTTCATGTCTGCGTACCATGCACCGGCATGTTCCAGCAGGCGCGTAGCGCGAGTGGCCAGTTCATGCGGGTCTTTCAGATACCCGTCCAGCAGCAGGGTTGCGTCAAAGAGGTTCTGAATCATTTCTGCAAGCTGGGGATCTTCAGGGTCTGCCTTGTGAATTTTCAGCAGATTGCGCAACAGGGGATGTTCACGGTTGACTTCAAGGATTTTCTGAGGAATCGAGTCATCCTTCTGCAGAACCCGCATCAGCTTGTCCATGGATGAGGTAATGCCTTCATCGGCAGCCACAAGGCAGGCCGGACTGTCGGCCAGACGATGCGAGACGCGGACATCCTTGATCTGGTCACCGAGAACCTTGCGGATGGTGGCAAGCAGCTGATCAAAGGCCGAAAGGTCTTCACCTGAAAGGGGTGCAGCCTTTGGCGCATCTTCGGCATCGGGATAGGTATCCAGAATGCTGTTGTCTGCAAGTTCCACGGCCTTGAAGGAGAAGTCCTTGTACTTGCCGAGTGTTTCAAGGGCAAATTCGTCAACCGGCTCATAGAGGTAGAGAACTTCCAGTCCCTTGCGGCGGAAGATTTCGCTGTGCGGACTGGTCTTTGCGGCTTCACGGCCGGGAGCTGCAATATACCAGATCTCTTTCTGCCCCTCTTTGGCCCGGGAAATGTACTCATCCAGCGAGGTCAGATCGTCAGCCTCATTCAGGGCCGAAGAGTTGAAGCGCAGCAGGGGCGTAATGCGGTCACGGTTGACAAAATCGCTGTAGCCAAGCTTGAAGACCTTACCATGCAGCCGCCAGAATGCATTGTATTTTTCAGGATCAGATTCGGCGAGCTTTTCCAGATGTCCCAGAACCTGCTTGGAGATGGTCTGAGAAATCTTGCGCAGCACCACGTTTTCCTGAAGCGTTTCACGGGAGATGTTCAGAGGCAGGTCTTCCGTATCCACAACGCCGCGCAGGAAGGCAAGATATTCAGGAATAAGTTCCTTGTTTTCACGCTGAATGAGTACACGCCGCGCGTAGAGATCCAGTCCCCAGTGATCGCGGAACGTTCCAAAATAATCCTGTGTCGTGTCCGGAACAAAGAGCAGCGCATTGAACTGGACCGGCGCATCCACTGAAAGGTGCAGCGTATCCAGAGGCGCCTTCTGATCGTAGGTCAGGAACTTGTAGAATTCGTCGTACTGCTCTTTCTTGATGGAAAACTTGGGTTCACGCCAGAGCGCGGGAGTCGTGTTGATCCGATCACCTTCCAGGAAAATGGGGAAGGGAATGAAACTGGAATGGGTGCGGATGATGTTTTCAAGTCTGTAGCGTTCAAGAAATTCCTTGGCGTCATCCTTGATGTAGGCACGGATGGTTGTTCCGCGATGAACTTCTTCCTGTTCCGGAGCTTCGGATACCGTAAAGGTTCCGGTGCCGTCAGAAGTCCAGAGATGGGCAGGCTCGTCAGCAAAGGCCGAGCGGGAAAGCACTTCAACCTTGTCGGCAACCATGAAGACGGAATAGAAGCCGATACCAAAGCGTCCGATAATGCTTGCCGCATCTCCCTTGCCTTCTTCCGATTCCGCAGATTCAGCGGGCTTGTGGGAGGCCAGTTCGTTCAGAAAGGCTTCCGAACCGGAGTGGGCAATGGTACCGAGGTTTTCCACCATTTCCTCTCTGGTCATGCCGATACCCGTATCCGTGACGGTGAGGATATTCTGGACCTTGTCCACGGAAATACGGATTTCCAGAGGCAGTTCGGCTTCACGGGCCGTCTTGCCCTGAGTCTGCATGAAACGCAGTTTGTCCAGCGCGTCAGAAGCATTGGAGATCAGTTCCCGCAAAAAGATTTCACGGTTGGAGTAAAGGGAATGGGTCAGAATATTGAGTACCTTCCGTGTTTCGGCACGGAATTCATGGTTGGTTTCAGACATGAAGGAATCCTCCTCAGAAAAAACAGGGGTTGATTATCCGGAACAGCGGATACCGGCAGGTCAAAGCATGCTTCCTGATTGGGCAGAAGGTCCGAAAGAGGGAAGCAAAGGGCCTTGACAAAAGATCCGGCCCTTGCCGGATGATCTTCTCTGGAGATAAGTCTGTCCGTGACATCGTCAAGGCCCTTCGGGGCTTCCACGCAAAAAGGGACGTCTCCTTCTGCGGAAAACGTCCCTCTTGCTGTCTTATATCCTGTTTTGCCTATTCGCTCGCCTGTGCCTTGAGGGCTTCCGTCTGAGCGTGGGTTACCAGCGCATCCACAAGTTCCTCGATTTCTCCTTCCATGACCCTGTTCAGGCTGTACAGCGTCAGATTGATGCGGTGGTCTGTGACGCGTCCCTGCGGGAAGTTGTAGGTCCGGATGCGTTCGGAACGGTCTCCGGAACCGACCTGGGCCCGGCGCTGGTCAGCCATGGCTGCATTCTGTTCTTCCTGCTTGAGCTGAAGCAGACGGGAGCAGAGAATCTTGAGACCCTTGGCCTTGTTCTTGTGCTGGGATTTTTCATCCTGACAGCAGACCACGAGACCGGTAGGAATGTGGGTGACGCGTACGGCAGAGTCGGTGGTATTTACGCTCTGACCTCCGGGGCCGGAAGAACGGTACACGTCAAACCGCAGGTCTTCGGGCTTGAGGTCGATATCCACTTCTTCAGCTTCCGGCATGATGGCCACCGTAGCGGCCGACGTATGAATACGTCCCTGAGATTCCGTTGCAGGAACTCGCTGTACACGATGGGTTCCCGATTCAAATTTCAGACGGCTGTACACCTTGTCTCCGGAAATGAGCGCAATGACTTCCTTGTAGCCTCCGTTATCGGATGGGCTTTCGCTCATCAGCTCCACTTTCCAGTTCATCTTTTCGGCATACCGGCAGTACATGCGGAAGAGGTCTCCGGCAAAAAGCGCAGCTTCTTCACCACCTGTACCGGCGCGAATTTCAAGAATGATGTTCTTTTCGTCCAGCGGGTCCGTAGGCAGAAGCAGGATTTTCAGTTCGTGTTCAAGCTGAGGAATCTTCTCTTCAATGAGCTTGATTTCCTCATGTGCCATTTCACGAATATCCGGGTCGGAGTCGCTCAGCAGCTCCTGATTGTCAGCGAGATTCTGCTTGAGTTCCCTGTACTGCCGGAAGATTTCCACCACGGGCTTCAGATCTGCATGAGCCTTGGTCAGCTTGCGGTAGCGATCCTGATCATTGAAAATATCGGGAGCTGCAAGTTCCTGTTCAAGATCAATATATTTTTTTTCAAGACTTTCGAGTTTGGCAAGCATTGGTTACTCCGGTTGGCAGGTAGGCGTTCTGAAATGGGGAGGATTTTGTCCTGTCGCACCGGCAAGTGCAGCTACGGCTACTTCAAGCTGCTTTCTGTCCGGTTCCCGAGTGGTCAGCAGTTGCAGAAACATGCCGGGAGCACGAAGAATACGACCCCATACGGAATCTCCCAGGCGTGCGGCATAACGAATGAGTTCATAGGACAGCGCACTGATGGGAATCATCAGCAACACCTTGAAAAAGATGGTTACAGCATGTTTGAGGACAGACGATTCCGGCGTCCAGAAAAGCAGAAGCAGGGGAACCAGAATCGTATGCAGCAGGATGGCAATGGACATGACAAACAGGAGAAAGGTCGTCCCACAGCGAGGGTGAAGGCGACTGAACAGTCCTGCGTTGTCCGCATTGACTTCTCTTCCTGATTCATAGGCATGAATCGTCTTGTGTTCGGCGCCATGGTAGCAGAACACACGCCGGATATCCGGCAAAAGAGAGATCCCCAGAATATAACCGACAAAAATAAGAAACTTGAACAGCCCATCCCAGATATGGAATGAAATGCCGTTTACGTCTCCACCGAGTCCAAGCCAGTTCATGGCTATGGAAAGGACATGCGGAACCACAACAAACAGGCCCACGGCAAGGGCAATAGAAATAATCATGGTGATGACGAGGTGCCAGCCCTTGATTTCATCTTCATCCTGTCCTGCACTGCATTCCGCAGAACGATTCAACGCCTTGATGCCATTGACCAGGGTTTCTATGAGTGTGGGGAAGCCACGCAGAAAGGGTCTTTTCAGAAGAGGATGCCGTGTAAGGCTGTACCATGGATGCGTTTCCACATTGATACTGCCGTCGGGGAGTCGAACAGCCAGTGCATAACGGTCCCCGTTGCGCATCATTACGCCTTCCATAACGGCCTGGCCACCCACAAGCGGGGCTGGAGCCAGAAAGGGAAGATATCTGAGCCAGCGAAAGGCCGATCTGCCATACGAAGGTATTGGGGAACAGGGATGAAACATGCGGAGAAGTCCTTGGGAGCTGCATTCGCACGAGGCGCAGTCCTGCTTTCCGGAACTTCTCCCGATAGAATATGCCGGGCTTCAGATCGCGGGGCAGGAAATCGGTATCAGGATATTTCCCAGCGCAAACACCTCCCGGAGGGAAGCCATCCGGGAGGCGAAAAAACTGCGCGGGATACCGGCGTTACTTGTTGAGATTGGCGTACTTCTTGCGGAAGCGATCGATACGGCCGGCGGTATCAAGAAAACGCTGTTTTCCGGTGAAGAAGGGATGGCAGGCGGAGCAGATTTCCACATGCACGTTTTCGCCCTTGGTAGAAAGAGCTTCTACTTGATTGCCGCAGGCACAGGTGATTTTGGCCTTGTACACTTTTGGATGAATCTTGTCTTTCATAATCTGGCTCCTATAAAGTCGGGACTCAGTCATATATAC
>CAMLXE010000123.1 GCA_946490455.1 uncultured Desulfovibrio sp.
TATCAAAGTTTTCTGAACGGCCAGTATCGCCTCAAAGGCAGTTCCGAACATGGCTTTCAGTCTCTGAGTCACTTCCGTTTTTCCAAACCATCACGAAATGCGCTCTCAGCTCCTTCCCCTATTTTCCTGCCTGCTGAATCAGAGGGGTCGTACCGCCATTTCCCGGCAACGTACCTGTAGTCGTCACCAAAAGCGACAGCTCTATCCTCTTCTTTCCATCCGCTTCAGCTGGCGGAGCAAAAAAGACGATATACGGGACATCTTCCTGCAATATTGCATCAGCAGGCAGGCCGCGTACAGGTTCCTTTAATGTGGCAATCCTGAATGTTCCTTCACCAAGCTCCCCTTTTTCGGCATAGGCAAAAAAAGTCCTCTGACCAGAAGCATTCAGGCACTGCAGATGAATGTCTCCAACAGGGCCTCCATTGCCAAGCATATCCATCTGGAAAACGGCTCTGCCATTGCCTTCTGTTGCAGCCTGTATGGCATAGGCGCCAAGCAGTCTTTCGCCAGACAACAGAGAAAGGAGATTATCCTGTTTCTGCAGAGGGGTATTGCGTTCCATACGGATTTCCATCTGCTCATTCCCCACATAGGCAGGAACGGGAGCGCCTATCAGAGTCGTGCTTCCCGGCAGAAAACCATAGACAAGTCTGTCATCCACCAGCGTTGCCATGACTCTGATATCAGCCAGCTGCATAGGATTCACCCGAGCTACCTGCAGAGGATCCTGCTCAAGAATAACAAAATCCGCAGCCCTGCCTTCACGGAGACTCCCGATAAGGGATTCCAGCCTGTTCTGCCAGGCAGGCAGGCGCGTTACGCCAAGCAAGGCCTGTGCTACATTGATCCGCTGATCAAAATTCGGAAAAACGCCCATGACGTCAGGAGCCTGAGCAGGATCTCTTGCCGGTAAGGTTATGGTTGCCTCAATGTCTTTTCCTGTTCCGCTGATCAGAGTACCGCCAGCTGTAAGCGGTGTGGGCGCACTGAGCCGGGTAACGGCAGTCTGGACGCTGCGCAGAGGATGAATGGGGGTAACAAAGGTGTCATTATGGAAAGCATAAGGCTGATGATAGTACAGACTCCACCCCACAGGACTCATATTGTTGGCCCTGCCGGGACCCATGAAGATATTTCTGTGTCTGTCTCCCCAAAAATACACATGATCAATGAAATATGAACTGAAAAGATTCTGTTTCTGCATGAGTTCGGACAGTTCTTCAAGGCTTGTGGCGCCAACGGCTGCGGGATTGAGCTGTCCATCCCGGAATGCTCCTTCAAGCCCCGTGTAAAGAAAGGCCCTTCCCTCAAGATCATCATAGTTGCCAGTCATCCGCTGGATATGTTGCAGTTCGAGCATCTGAGCATGGATGGCCGTATGCCGCATGTCTTCCCTGTCCGGGAAAGCTACAACCGCCTTCTCCATACCAGCGACCCAGGCCTCTGCCGAAGCGTTCCCATTCACATGGGTTTCCGTGCTCTGGCCGGCACCGTGATACAGTCTGATAAGCTGCTCAAGACGATCCGGCTGAATGTTCAATGTTCCATGCGCTCCATCAAACCAGGAAACGCCATTGAAACTGTCCGCAGCCGTGTACTGTCCCCAGTTGTAATAGCCGGGCGCCTTTAACCAGGCTGTGTATCCCTGAGGTGAACCATCAAAAAGCAGTTTCCAGGCTCCCAGAAAAAGTCTCCCGGAAGGCAACCCCTCAGGAACGGGAATGGTTCCTGTACATATGTTCCCCTCCTTCTCCAGCTCATCTGGCGTACAGATTCGTACAGGATAGCGCGTAATATCAGCCCCTGTTTCTATTGATCCGGAAGCGTCGGTAAAGCGGAGTCCCTGTTCGGAGGTCAAAGGCACGTTACGCTCATGCCAACCGAGTGCCGCACGGTTCATCCAGCCGGCAACATCCATGGTTCCCTTCGGGGTAACCAGTTCGTAGATGGCAAGGGGATGCAGCACAACCCGGAGAGGCAGCAGATTTCGAGCCAGCCCATCCTGAAACAGAGGCAGGTGGACTGCCATCATCGAAGCCCCCTGATCCACCGTGGTGACACCGGCAGCGGCATACACATGACTGGCTCGAGCCAGACTTTTCAGGGGATCTGGAACAGGGAAATCGGACAGGGATGTAATCAGCCCCATGGCCTTGGTTTCCATCAGCAATCCCGTGGCTCGTCCCTGACTGTCCTTGACGACACCATCTGTTCCAAACTTGGCAGGATTCTCCGGTACAATGCCGGCACGTTCCAGCGCTACGGAATTGCCAACTCCCATGTGGCCGGAAATATGTCGCAGATAAACGGGATTGCGGGGACACACGGCGTCAATGTCCCACCGTGTGGGGTGACGCAAATCCTTAATGGACGTATCGTCATAGCCCCACCCCATGATCCATTCATCGGGACTGGCAGCTGAACAGCGTTCCCGCAGGACCTTCTGATAATCACCGATGGAAGTCATGGCCCCCAGAGGGAAACTGTTCAGGTTTACCTCGTAAAGATCATACTGTCCCTGTTCCGGAAAATGACCATGTCCATCCACAAAGCCCGGCAATAACGTCTTCCCTTTCAAGTCCACAATCTGCCTGGCCGTCTGAAAATACCCTCTCTTCCGGGCTTCCTCCTCACTCCCCGCAAAAAGAATCTTTCCTCCCCGTGTCGCGACAACCTCAACCGTGCGGGCCGGGGCTACTTCCACATCTCGAGGAGATTCGGTCATGGTCCGGATAATGCCATTCCAGTACACCGTATCGACAGGATTCTGCCAATCCGCCGAAAAGGCATTGCCCATATGCCACCAGAAAAAAAGACCAACCAGCCCCAGGCCAGCATGCCGAATCCCTTTCCACATGATTGCTTCACTCCTTTGAAAATGTTTCGGTGAACCCGTCATCCTTCTGCTCCGATTCGTTCATACAAAAGAAACAGGATGGGCTCGCCAGAACAGATACCTGGAAAGCATTCAGCGACTCTTTTCAGCCCGCCCGGCAAAATCAGCGTACTGAGGCGTTCCCAAAGCATACCCCCCTGCAACTTCATGAATCATACCCGTGACGTAGGATGATGCATCACTGGCATAGTACAGAACGGCAGCCGCCACATCCTCTGGCCTGCCTACACGTCCAAGAGGTACATGCTTCAGGAAAAGATCACGAAATTCATCAGACATGTTTCTCATGGCTGCATCTGTAGCGATCAACCCCGGAAGAACGGCATTACAGCGAATATTGTGCCGTGCATACTGCACGGCAATATTTTGGGTCAGTGAGTTGATGGCTGATTTGGATACGCTGTAGGCCAGTCTGCTCAAATCGGGGACAACCGAACCGATACTGGAAATATTGATAATGGAACCACCTGTTTTCATCATGTGCGGGACAGCATACCGACAGGTCAGATAAACGCTCCGAATATTGGCCTCCACAACCCGGAAAAAGACCTCACTGTCGCCATTGATCAGATCCCTGTCTCCAGCAACATCTGTGGAACCATAATTATTGACCAGGATATCCAGCCTTCCTTCCTGCTGCACGGGCTTCTCGACAATGGCTGCATAGGTTTCCACCTGTTGCGCATCAAAATGAACGAAACGAACGTTTCTCCCCTTTTCGGCCATGTCCGCCACAATGGCCCGCCCTTCCTTTTCATTGCGGGCAGCCACATAAACTGTTGCTCCCTGTTCGGCCAGTGCAGTGACACAAGCCAGACCAATACCTCTGGTTCCTGCCGTTACCAGCGCAACCTTTCCAGACAAATCATACATGAGGGACTCCTCCAGCCTATGATAGCCCAAAAGTAAAATGAGAACGCGGTCAGATGCAAAAGAGACCGTCCATCCTGAATTCATCGTGCCCTAAAACTGAAGATTTCGCCATGAGATTCCAGAGGGTATCGAGCGTGCACTCCTTCCGCAGAACACAAAAAAGCCCTCTGTTCTTTGGGAACAGAGGGCTGTAACAGCTCGTTGTTATCTACTTTTTGGCGCTACCGGAAGCAGTATTCGGAGTTGCCTTGGTATCGGTCTGGGCAATCTCTTCCAGCTTGACCGGCTCAAAGGTCACCGGCGTCTTGTTCATTTCAGCAATGACTTCTGTGGTCACATCGGCCTTCGGGTCATAAGACAGAAGGCCTTCACTGTTTATGATGGCCGTATATCCCTTCTGCTTCCGATAGGAATCAAGGGAAGTCTGCATCAGCTCATTGATCCTGGTCACAACTTTCTGCTGTTCACCGTTGATCAGCTGCTGATAGCCAGTAAATGTCTTCTGGAATCGGGCACGCAACGCTTCGTCATTGGGGGATTTTTCCAGCATTCCCTGGGCGATCTGGACCTGAGCCTGCATGGATGTCTCAATCTGCTTCAGATGCTCAAAACCGGCCTTCCCGGAATCGCTTTCCTGAAACAGACGGGCAGGATTCACCACAGCAATCTTGTTTGCCGTACACCCGGCAACAGAAAATACAAGAACAAGACTCAGGGCAAGTGCGCTTATTCTACGCATAGGAACTCCATGTTACAAAAGTTGCTATTGTTTTCAACGGGGAACCCCAGTGACCTGTCCCCTGACAGGGCCACGAATCCTTATACTATCCTTTTCCCCGTCCAGACACAATTCACGATTCTTTTCTGAAATCATGTCTCAAGACCATCAGTCAAAATCCGACAGACCTCTAACTCAGAAAGGCAAAACGTTCCCGGACATCCAGAACCTGTGCAAAAAACGCTCTGGTTTCTCCAGCCGGCACCTTTTCCAGGAGAATTTCGCGTACTCTGTCCGGCGACATGGCGTTGATGGCGGCAAACGCCTCTTCCTGTGTCTGCCCAAATGTTTTCAGGACTCGAGCTGCACCAATATTATAGGATGCGATGGCACAGTATTCACGAGAAACGTCATCACTGATGTCGCTGAGATACCGATTCTGCAAAAGATACATGTAGGCTGTGCCATACTGAATATTCGTCTCCGGCTCCAGCAGGGCAGCCCGACTGGGGATTCCCTTGAATCCCAGCCAGCGGTGTACTTCCCCACCTGCCGTGTTGGGAACAACCTGCATCAGACCATGTGCAGCACGATTACTGATCAGGTATGGATCAAAACGACTCTCAATATGGATAAGCGCGTAGATCAGTTCAGGATCAATATGATACTGACTCGCATATTTTTCCACAATGGGACGATACTGCTCCGCATTGCGGCGCATAAATTCAGTCAGTCCAGCCAGACTGCGCAGCTCAGAAAGCAGCTTTTGTGTCTGCTCCAGTGCTTCTGGGGTCAATTCTATAGCCTGCTGACTGCTGTTCCAGCGCAGAGCCTGAAAGTTAAGAGGCTCATCAAGAACTGCCTCAACAGAAGGAAGAAGCAGGTCATCCTCTTCATCCTCAACTTCAAGCGCAAAGGGAAGACTGTCGAACAGCGTATCCAGAGCCAGCTTCTCTCCTCTCCACAGGGGAGCGGGCGAATCCAGCTCATCCACGGCAACGGCTCCGTGCAGCGTTCTGAGCATGACTGAGCCATCCTGAACCACAAGCAAGGGACGGTGGGCCGAAAAAGGAATTGATGCATCCTTGTTGGCCTGAAGCTCCCCAGTAAACGAACGAGACTGCACAACGCCGCTTTCCATGGGAACAAATCCTGTGGTCAAAGCGAGCAGGGCAATCAGTCCTGTTACGGAGAAAACAATTCCTGCCAAACGTTTGAGCATTACAAGACACCTCTACTCTTAAAATCGCCTGGACTCTATCCTGAGGGCGCAACAGGTCTTCCGGCAGGCGCATGGCGCCTCCGCAGCAACATATGGTTATTAGCAAAAGCCATGCCAGTATGCTTCATACCTG
>CAMLXE010000124.1 GCA_946490455.1 uncultured Desulfovibrio sp.
ATTCAACCAAGGAGAAGCAGACATGAGTTGTGACAATACGGCTCCCTGTCCCTGTACCTATGACTGTCCGCGGCATGGAAAATGCTGTGCCTGTGTTGCACATCATCGGGATCATGATGATGGCGTTCCCGGCTGTTTCTTTTCCAGAGAAGCCGAGGCTACCTATGATCGCAGTATTGAGGCTCTGTGCCGCGACAGAGGCATCATGCCTGCCCCACGTCAGGGAAAATAGGGGGGTGACCTATGAACAATAATACCTTGAAGACGGTATTCATTACTGGTGGTTCCACAGGAATAGGCGCCGCCTGCGTCCGCAAGTTCGCGAAGGAAGGATGGCAGGTAGCCTTTATGGACATCAACCTAGATGACGGGGAAAAACTGGCAAAGGAACTTGGGGTTCTGTTTGTGGAAGGCAACACTCGAAACCGACAGGATCTTGACAGGGCTGTTGATGCCACATGTCGGCGTTTCGGCAACCTGAATTGTGTGGTTGCCAATGCCGGTATCCATCGCTGCAACACCATGCTGGACATCAGCGAAGAAGAGCTGGACCTCATGATTGATACCAACATCAAAGGAACAGTTCATACTCTTCGTGCAGCGGTTCCCTGCCTGCTGGCAGCGGGTGGCGGTTCCGTGGTCATCAACGCCTCCGATCAGTGCTATGTGGGCAAGCCAAACAGTTTTGGCTATGGCCTCACCAAGGGAGCTCTGGGACAGATTACGAAAAGTATGGCCATCGATCTTGGCCCAAAAGGGGTTCGTGTCAATGCCGTCTGCGCCGGAACCATTCGTACGCCGCTCACCGAGAAGCTGTTCCAGAGTTTTGCGGACATTACACATGGAGGCAATGCCAGGGCCTACTGGCAGTCCGAAGCGGCCCTGTATCCGCTGGGCAGAGTGGGAGAAGCCTGTGAGGTAGCTGAATTGATGTATTTTCTTGCCTCAGATGCGGCAAGTTTCATGACCGGTGGGCTGTATCTTGTGGATGGCGGGTTTACTGCGGGCTGATATGCTATCTTCCCGTTGGGCACGGCGCTGTAGCGTTCTAAAGTGTATTCACTTTCTTTTGAGAGCCTTGCCACAATGCTGTGGCGACGTGCGAGGAGCGGCGTGACGGGAAACGGACTTGGGATAGAATGCAGGAACAGACGACAGAAATGAACAGGGCCACATCAGAAGAACATTTTTCTGATGCGGCCCAAGGATGGGTTGCCCCGTCAGAGGCAGCCCTTTTTTGTCGTCATATTTTAGTCGCGACGGGGGCGCCGTTCACGGCGTTCACCACGATGTTCACCATTGCCGCGGTGTTCTCCATTACCGCGATGCTCCCCTTCAGCACGAGGGGCACGAGCAGGGCGTGCCGTATCTTCGGGCTTCCATTCAATTCCCTGTTCTTCAAGAAGAACAGCCTTGCGGCTGGCACGAATGCGGTCGCCATTGATTTCAATGACCTTGACCATCATATCTTCGCCAAGTCGGGCAATGTCGGAAGCCTGGGCAACCCGGCTCGTATCCAGCTGGGAAATATGGACCAGAGCTTCAACATTGGGCATGATTTCCACAATAGCTCCGATTTCCAGAACCTTGCGGACCTTGCCGAGGTAATTCTTGCCCAGTTCCGGACGCTGGTCATAGTACTGCACCAGTTCCTTGGCCTGTGCCATGGCATCGGCAGTGGGAGCAAAAATGGAGATGCGGCCGCTGTCTTCAATATCCACAGAAGCGCCGGTGGCTGCGGTGATTGCCTTGATGTTCTTGCCGCCAGGACCGATAATCATGCGGATAACTTCAGGATTGACGAAGATTTCAGCATGCTGGGGGGCAAAGCGGGACAGTTCTGCACGCGGACCATCAATGGCCTTTTTCATTTCACCGAGGATATGAGTGCGTGCTTCGTGAGCCTGCTTCATGGCTTTCCGCATGATTTCAGTGGTCAGACCGGTGATCTTGATGTCCATCTGAACGGCGGTCACGCCTTCCTCTGTACCGGCAATCTTGAAGTCCATGTCGCCGAGAGCGTCTTCATCACCAAGAATGTCGGTCAGAACGATGAAATTGTCTCCTTCCTTGATCAGCCCCATGGCCACACCGGCTACAGGAGCTGTAATGGGCACACCGGCGTCCATGAGAGAGAGACAGCCACCGCAGACGGCAGCCATGGAAGAAGAACCGTTGGATTCCAGTGTTTCAGCCACAACACGTACAGTGAACGGGAAGCTGTCATTGGAGGGGATAACGGCCTTGAGCGCCTTTTCAGCAAGGGCTCCGTGACCAATTTCGCGCCGGGAGATGCGGACCGGCTTCACTTCACCCACGGAGAAGGGGGGGAAGTTGTAGTGCAGCATGAAGGACTTGGTCACGTCTCCGGTCAGAGAATCCATGCGCTGGTTGTCGGCGGAGCTGCCGAGAGTGGTCACGCACATGGACTGCGTTTCGCCACGGGTGAACAGGGCAGAACCATGCGCACGAGGCAGAATGCCGGGCTGAATTTCGATGGGACGTACGGTCTTGGTATCACGTCCATCAATACGCACACCTTCTTCGATAATCCGGCGACGCACAACCTTCTTTTCCAGATGACCGATGATGTCGCCAACGGAGGCAAGAGCCTTGGCGTTTTCGGCATACTCGGGATCAGCCTTCAGCGCATCCATGATCTTCTGCTTGACGAGCTTGCGAGCTTCCTTGCGTTCCAGCTTGCCGGGAACGCGCATGGAGGCTTCAAGGCCAGCTTCAGCGGCGAGTTCTTCAATCTTGGCGAGCAGAACCGGATCGTCCTCTTCGGGAACAAAGTCCATCTTGGGCTTGCCGGCAAGTTCAACGAGCTTGCGTTGAGCTTCAATAAGAGGCTGGATTTCCTTGCGGCCCCATTCAAGAGCTTCAATGATCACTTCTTCCGGAACAAAGTGGGCTTCACCTTCCACCATGACTAGAGCGTCAGCAGAAGCGGCGAATACAATATTCAGATCGCTCTGTGCCATCTCCTTTACGGTAGGATTCAGCACAAAGGAACCGTTGATACGACCTATGCGGCCACCGGCTACGAGGTCGGCAAAGGGCAGGGGAGAGAGCATGACGGCGGCAGAAGCTGCAGTGATGGACAGCACGTCAGACTCATTTTCCTGATCCGAAGAGATGACAGTCGCAAGAATCTGTACATCTTCGGGAAGGCCTTTGGGGAAAAGCGGACGAATAGGACGGTCGATCAGGCGGGAAACAAGAGTTTCACGTTCGGAAGGCCGACCGATTTCACGCCGGAAGAAGCTGCCAGGAATACGGCCGGCGGCATACATGCGTTCGGAGTATTCGACCGTCAGCGGGAAGAAGCCGCGGTCAAAGTCGAGGGGCTGGGAACACACGGTAACGAGCACCACGGTACCGCCGCACTGCACAGTGACAGAACCATGTGCCTGAGTGGCAACTCGTCCTGTTTCAATGATGATTTCCTTACCACCTACGGTGGCGGAAACCCGGGTGGGTTCTTTTCTGAAACTCATGGTGAATCCTTTTCACTGGGGGAAGGAGACTCCGTGAACAATATCGATGTGGATACCCGGCGTATCACCTGGGCTTGTCGATCCTGTTCGCGGAAACTCCTTCTCATGTCAGGTTACAGGTTTGGCGCCTCTGCGCAGAAAGGAAAGGCCATTAACCGAAGGGGGAGCCGAGGCTCCCCCATATGAAAACGTGAGTTACTTGCGCAGTCCCAGTTTTTCGATGAGAGCGCGGTAACGCTGAATATCTTTGCTCTTCAAATAGTTCAGCATGTTACGACGCTGACCGACGAGCTTGAGCAGACCACGGCGAGAATGGAAATCCTTCTTGTGTTCCTTGAAGTGAGCCGTAAGTCCTTCGATGCGGGCGGTGAGCAGAGCTACCTGAACTTCCGGGGAACCGGTATCGCCTTCATGTTTGGCGTGAGCTTCAATAACAGCTTTTTTCTGGACGGCGTCCATGACCACAGCACTATCCTCCGATGGGTTTTTGTTAATTCCAAAGTCCCCTGAGTACCTTCCAGACGGGCGGCGTTTGGGAAGAACCGCATTCCGCTTCTGCCAGGGCCAGAGGCGTTCCGTCGGGCATGAGCAGAACGGCCTTGTTTCCTGTTGCGCAAATGATATCGCGCCCCTGATCGTCCTGCACTGGGTGCGAGGTGGACCAGACAAGAGGAGTTCCGTTCTTGATCGCCGCAACATTGCCTTCGGCAACGAAAATCGTTGGCCAGTGAGGAAGCGCTGCGGTGATGGGCAAAACCCGTTCCGGTAACCTTTCAGGCTCGGCCAGCAGGGTATCAAGCGGATACGCCTGATCCAGACCGAAGGGGTGACTATACTCCCGAATCAGTTCCGTGAGCACGGCTCCGCATCCGAATCGCATCCCCAAGCTGTGGGCCAGGGAGCGTATGTAGGTGCCGGAACTGCAAGTGACTCGGAAGGTGACATACGGAAGTGCAACCCTGAGTACTTCCGCATGCGAAATTTCAATACATTTTGTCTTGACAGGGGTTTCTTTCCCCTCTCGGGACAGCTTGTACAAGGGTTGGCCCTGATGTTTGGCGGCCGAATAGGGCGGTACAGGCTGCTCGCTTGTCCCAAGCCATGCAGCGACGGCTTCATGAACGGCTTCCGGCTGAACATGTTCCCATGAGCTTTCGGAAAGAATGTTTCCTTCCGCATCCCATGTATCCGTTGTCTGTCCAAAACGGAGCGTGCCCTGATAGGTTTTTCTGCCACCAGCCATGAGATGGCCGGAAATTTTGGTCGCATGGCCAAGCAAGACAAGAAGAACCCCCTGAGCCATGGGATCAAGGGTACCGGCATGTCCGATTTTTTTTTGCCCCAACCTTTTGAAACGATTGGTGCATTGAGCGGACGAGAGGCCGCGGGGCTTGTTGACGACCAGAAGACCGTGTTGCTGTTCCATAGGAATTAGAAACTATATACGTTTTTTGGCATTCCGTCCAGTTGTTTTTCCTGCATATGAGGGAATACGCTGTGGTACTGTTGCGGAGATGCGTTGCGAAGACTGACCGTAAAGGGATTTGCGGAACGGAAGAAAAATACTGACCGCTGAAACTTCATAAGACGCTGGAAGCGTTGGCTCTCAGGGGGATTGCTCAATGGAAGATATCTGGAATGCAGTTTGTCATCGTATTGCGGAATGGCTTCGGGATTGATGTCGGTTGGTTATGGAGAGTTCTCAGTGTGGATGGACTTGGAAATTCCAGCGTCAGTTGAGGCTAGGCTTTCAACGGGTATGAATGAAAAATGCTCTTTTTGTTTTCGGGAAAGCAATGTTGTCGAAGAACTGTATTCCAGCAGGTTCATTTTTCGCAAGAGCTGTCGGGAACAGCCTCAAAATGGAAAGCCTGCTCGCTGAGATGCTCGATATGAGCGGCGAGCAGAGTTCTGGCTGTCTGAAGTCCATTGTTCCGCAATGCGTCGATGATAGCATTGTGTTCTTCAAATCGTTCGGGGTGATCCCATGGGGTAGAGGCAAAACGGAACAGGAGTGCATTCATCCTGTAAATGTTCGCGTCATAGGAATTCAGCAGATATTTGTTATTGGAACAAAGTACAATACTCCGATGAAATTCAGCATCCAATGCAAATGACTCGGTCCGGTCGTGTTTGTCACGTGCTTTGCACATTTTTTTGTAGATACTGTCCAACACTTTTATCAGAGAACGTCTGTTGCCGGTGCCGGCTGCCAGGAGAGCAGCATCTTCTATTGCCATGCGCCATGCTCCAAGTTGACACATGTCATCAGGCGGCATTGAAAAAACGA
>CAMLXE010000125.1 GCA_946490455.1 uncultured Desulfovibrio sp.
CAGCCTGCGCCACGTCTTCGGGATAGTGCTTGGGTTCGCGAGCGTTCAGAATGTACATGACGTCGCAGTCTTCCCGGTCAATGGGGATTTCAAGCCCCGGCCATTCTTCGGCCGTTTCTTCTTCCATCCATTCGCAGGTATCGATCCAGTCTTCGGTGGTCACATCCATCTGTGCCCCATAGACACGGTGCATGCCGGCCCCGATCTTCAGCTCCCACGGTACGAAGCCCTGATCATAGAGCAGTCCGCGCAGGTAGCTGAACATGACGCCCATATCAATGCCATGCGGGCAGTAGGTTCCACAGCGGTTGCAGCAGGTACACTGGGCCCAGGCAACCTCCATGGCGTGAATCATGAACTTGGTGTCAACGTTGCCCTTGCGGCGCAGCATCTCACCGAGGGTTGACTGGATCTTGTATGACGGAACCTGTTCGGGATCACGGTTATTGGCCAGATACAGGAAACAGCTGTTGGCGCAAAGTCCGCAATGGGCGCAGATTTCGAGCCAGGTGCGCGTTCTGGACTTGCAGGTTGTTTCCAGCGCCTTGGCCAGAGCAGGAACATCCACTTCCAGATGTTCCATTTCCTCATAATATTGCTTTCCGCCCTTGTCCGCGAGCAGAGCCTTCAGCTCTTCTTCGGTTGTAACGGGCCGTCTGTTACAGAATTTGCCTTCCGGCATGGTATCCTCCAGTACCCCGACTTACCAGGGGAATGCGGGACCGCGCGTTGCGCCGCCACGCTTGATGGCGAAGTCCATGCCAAGCTGACCACGCGACATGAAGTACAGCGCGATATGGGAGAGCTTGGTGAACGGAGCCAGGATAAGCACAAGTTCAGCCGCAAAGATATGCCACAAAAGCCAGCTCTCATAACCGGGAGCCTGCATTCTGGCGAGGAAGCCCGCAACCAGAACAAACAGCGAGAGGAGCAGCACAAACCAGTCGGTCCTGTTCGTGATGAAGCGGACTTCCGGCAGGGCAATGCGGCGCAGGATCATCATGACGCCGCCAATGATGCCAAGGACGGTCAGGCCATCGGAAAGCGCGATGGGCATGGCAGGCAGGCTGAAGCCCAGACGTTCCTCCATGATGACCATATGCCCGGCAAGAAACAGCGGTGCAATGACCAGGCCAAGGTGAAAGAAGAAAAAGGCAAAGGTGAAATAGGGCTGTTTTCTCCAGCTGTGGGTGGCAAAGGGAACCAGCCACTGAAAGACCGAAGACAGCGCGCCCTTCATGCCGATGTCACGTCCGGGGCCGTAGGCTACGCGTTCAAGCCGCCAGTCCAGTCCCTTGATATAGCGTACCACACGCCAGGCCAGTCCGATCACGAAGACAAGGATGGCCAGCCACAGCATGGGTCCGGTGAGAAATGCGTACATAGCAAAGCTCCTTGCGAATTAGTCGGGTCTGCCGGTTCTCTTGTCGCGACCGAAAAGGAAGCGCCAGAAACCGAGGAAGCCCAGCAAGGTCACACCCATAAGCACATACGTCCAGCTTTTGGTATGGACCAGAAACGAATACAGAGTAGGAAAGTCTTCCATGATATGCCTCCCGCCTAATGGGCCTTGTAGTCGGGATGTTCAAAGAGCACCGGCATCTTTGAAGCGATGAACCGGTATGCGGTCACAATGAGCGTCACGATGAAGATGGACAGCCCAATCTCGGTCAGACTCGGGAAATAGCGGTCGGCGGAGGGAAGCTGCCAGTTGAAGCCCACAAGGCAGACGTTGAAGCGATTGACCACGATGCCGAGGACAGCAATGATCGAAGCGATGCGCACCACCTTGACCCGGCGTTCCCGGACACCGATGGCATACAGGAAGCACGGCAGGAGGACAAAGCCGATCATTTCCACAAGGAACCAGGCACCATACCCGGTTGCGAGATAATGCCAGTCATTGTCCATGGTGATGTCCATGACCTTGATGGCGAAATAGCCCAGCAGCACAAAGGAGGCAGCCCGGCCGAAACCGAAGACAACGCCTTCGGCCTCGCGCAGATGCGTCTCGTCCATCTTGTCATGCAGCGCAGCATGGCTCAGGGTTCCCTCGAAGATGACCATGGAAAGACCGGCCACCATGGAGGAGACAAAGAAGAACACGGGCATGAACGGCGAATACCAGAGGGGATGCAGCTTGCTCGGTGCAATGAGGAACAAAGCGCCAAGCGAGGACTGGTGCATGGTGGAAAGCACAACCCCGAGGATGGTCAGCGGAATGGTGAAGGCCAGAACCGCCTTTCTTATGGGACGCAGCCAGGGACGGATCCTGAGAATCCACCGCGGAGCCTCCTTCATGCCGAGCAGCCATTCCATGGCGGCCGGCGACCATTCGATGAACAGAACCGTCACATAGATGCACACACAGAGTCCCACTTCAAAGAGCAGCGAGGTGGCACCCTGAGAAATGATCAGCGGATAGGGCAGACGCCACGGCTGACCTACGTCATAGAGAAGCGCCACGACAACGAAGGCATAGCCCAGAAAGGCCGTGGTGATGGCCGGACGGACGGCGGAATGAAACCGCTTCAGCCCGAACAGATAGCAGGCAGCCGAAGTCACATAGCCCCCTGCCGCCAGCGCAACGCCGCACAGCAGGTCAAAGGCAATCCAGATGCCCCAGGGGTTGTTGTCGTCAAGATTGCTTACCGCGCCGATGCCGAAGCCGAAACGCCCGATGGTGATCAGGATGCCCCAGATCAGGATGATGGCAGTGATGACATTGCCGGGAGTCCGGGGAATGGAAAGCAGTGTTCTGCCAAAGCAGCCCTGCATGCAGGGTTTGGCAGCCCAGTAGGCAGCCTTCTCTTCCAGGCGTTCAGAAAGAAGATTCCAGCATTTCATCAGGAGGCCTCCCCACCGTCTGTTTTGCCCTTGTCGGCAGCAGGCATTTCAGGCTCTTCCTCCTGAGCCGCTGCGGGCGAGGCTTCTGCCTCATCCGAAGCCGCATCAGAAGCCCCCTTGAGTTCGGCCACGGCAGCCGCGACGGCTTCCGCCTTTTCGGCTTCAAGCTGAGCCCTGAGCGCTTCCTCTGCTTCGGCCACAGCCTTCTTCACTTCGGAGGCAACGGCCTTTTCCTTATCCTTTTCAGCCTTTTCAAGGCTCTTCTTGAGCGTCTTTTCGGCTTCTTCACGGGTCTGCGCGACAGCCGCAGCAACAGCTTCAGCCTGTTCTTCCGCAGCAATCTTTTCCTTGCGCTTGGTGATGGCATAGGCGCCACCAAGCAGGACGGGCCAGATGCCCACAACCATGGGAACGGCGCCCAGCGCACCGCTCGTGAAGTCGGCGGCAGGTCTGGTTCCAAGTTCCTCGTTCATGCCGACGGCAGAGAACTCGGCTCCGGAAATGACCATCCACGCGGTTCCGCCCATTTCATGCTCGCCATACACATGGTTCTGGTAGCGTTCCGGATTCTTGCGGATGCGATCCCACGCAATCTGGATCAGTTCGTCCCGCTTGCCCAAAATCAGGGCACCGGTGGGACAGTTTACCACGCAGCCGGGGAGCTTGCCTTCCTGCAGACGGGGATGACACATGGTGCATTTCTGCACCACAGGATTCAGGACCCGATCATAGGTATAGGCAGGGATATTGAACGGACAGGCAATCATGCAGTAACGGCAGCCCACGCAGAGCGAGGGATCATACGTTACGGAACCGTCCGGATTCTTCGTAAAGGCCCGCACAAAACAGGCGCTCGCGCAGGCAGGTTCCTGACAGTGCATGCACTGGGTCTTCCGGAAAACATCCTTGTCCAGGCTGACCGGATGATACCTGTTGACGACAGTCCATTCGGTCGCGGAAGTCCGGCGGGACCTGTCCAGCACACTGAGATCCGTAAACGGCTGTTCAGGTTCGGGCAGGCTGTTGACCGCATTGCAGGCCTGTTCGCAGCGACGGCAGCCGATGCAGAGCGTCGTGTCATGCAGTACGCCTTTGCTGTCGGGATAGCCCTTGAAGTTTCCCCCGGAAGCCGCAGAGGCCGTCCCCGCGCCGGCGAGCGCCGATCCGATGCCGAGGCTTCCCATCAGGGTAAGGAAAGATCTTCTGTTCATATGTCTCCTTACCTCCTACTTCTTGAGCGGGGCATGACATCCCGCACAGTCTGTAGCGGCAGGCTTCGTGATCTGCATCCGATCATGGCAAGCCATGCACTGCTGGTGATAGGCAGCCCTCAGATTTGGTCTGCCGGAACTTTCTACCACCTGATTCCCCTGACTGCCGTGGCAGCTTGCGCACTTGGGCGGAGACATGAGGTCAGCCTGAGGAACGTGATGATGACAGGCGGCACACAAGGTGGTCGGCGACGAATGGAATGCGGCGGCCATGCCGTTTTCGGCAGTTCCATTCAGAAGCGCTTCATAGATTTTCCTGTGCGGGAAGTGCGACGGAGCATATTCCTTGGACAGGGTACCTATTTCGACCCATTCCGGAACATCCTGAGGCGAAACGGGAGTGCTTCCGGCAGGCTTTGCGGCAAGCGTTTCGGCAGCCACGGCCGAGAGCCGTTCCTTCACGTCCTTTTCGGACCCGGCGCCATTCAGGGCAGCGGAAAGATCCTTGATTTCAACATGGCATACCGCACAGGACTGCTGTGACATCGCCGTGAGGGCGCCATGACAGCCGGCACATTCTGTCCGGCTCGCGATTTCCATCTGGTGACAGCCCACGCAGCTCCGGTCGGAAGCGGGATCATGCATGGCCTGGGAAAGCGTCACGAACTGGCTCGCCTCGGAACCGTCCAGCGTATGGCAGACGGAGCAGGCGTCGATTCGCACATGGTGGCAGACCCGGCAGCTGTCGGTAACGCCTTCGTGTGCCTTGTGATTGAAGAGGACAGGCTTCATGCCCGAACCATCGGCAGCGGTGAGCGAATACTTGCCTTCGCCATCCACAGGCAGCATGACCACGGCGTCGGGCTGTCCGCGCATGAGACGGGGTACGTCGGGCACCTGCCGGTATCCGGCCTGGGCATCCAGCGTATGACAGCCGGCACAGGTATCCGGTCCGCTGGCAGCGGCCGCGGCATCCCCGGTCTTGCCGTCAGCCTGGGCTGCGGCAGAAAGGTCGGCGTGACACCATACGCACTTGGTGTGGACAGCCGTCTGGAGAGAAGGCTTGTTGCCTTCGGCAGCCTCGCCATGACAGGCGGCGCAGGCGTCTTCCGTTCCCGGAATCCAGACCAGCTTCTGGAGCTTTTCATCATACACATGATGGCAGGCTCCACAGTTTTCGTTGGAGCCGGCAGGACCCTTGATGGCCTTGGAACTGACATGCAGATAGTGAAGGGACTTGTCTCCCAGTTCAATGGGAGCGGGGTTCGAGACATAGGGCGACTTTGCGTCGTGGCAGGTGCGGCACTCGCCATCCTGGGGGCCCCTGTCCATTTCTGCATGACAGCCGATACAGCCTTCATGGAACAGCTGTTCCAGCTTTTTCGGGTCACTCTCTCCATTCCAGCGCATGAACCCTCTGTGTCCATCCGCAGTCTCCGAATGGCAGACAGAACAGTCCTTCCCCTCACGGGCAAGGGCCTGCGTGTGTGTGTCATGCAAAAATACG
The DNA here is from genome assembly GCA_946490455.1 of uncultured Desulfovibrio sp. GTDB lineage: Bacteria > Desulfobacterota > Desulfovibrionia > Desulfovibrionales > Desulfovibrionaceae > Bilophila. The sequence continues at coordinate 5,566 of CAMLXE010000125.1, forward strand.
GCGGGCGGCATTTCCAGTGTCTTGTACTGGCCTATGGCGTCAATGCGAATCACGTCGGGTCTGTCAACAGCAGCAACAGACGGCGTTTCAAACAAGGACGCAAGTCCCCCCAGACCGATCACGGCAATCGCCGCCAGCGCAATCCCACGCAGCAGTTTTCGACCGTTT
>CAMLXE010000126.1 GCA_946490455.1 uncultured Desulfovibrio sp.
CTTCTGGCGGACTATCTCACCCGTTATGATATGGATGTGGATACGGCTGCCGACGGACATGATGTACTCGAAAAACAGCTCAAACATCATTACCACCTGATTATTCTGGATATTATGCTTCCCGGTGAGGACGGTCTCAGTCTGTTCAGACGAATACGGACACAGTCCGATGTCCCCGTTATCTTTCTGACGGCTCTGGACAGTTCCACAGACCGGGTGGTCGGGCTTGAACTTGGAGCGGACGACTACGTGGTCAAGCCCTTTGATCCTCGGGAGCTGCTTGCCAGAATCAGGACCGTCCTCAGAAGAGCCGGCAAGGATCCTGCTGCCAGACAGCGAAACGAGCTGTTGGCCTTTGCCGACTGGAAGCTGGATGTCCGGTCCCGGGAACTGTCGTCCGGTGAGGAACGGATTGCTCTCAGCGATGCGCTGTACAGGCTGCTGCTTGTGTTTCTTGAGGAGCCGTTTGCAGTCCTCAGCAGAGAGTACCTTCTGAACCAGACACAGGGACGTGACGCGGATGTCTTTGACCGCAGTGTGGACATTCAGGTCAGTCGTCTGCGTTCTGTGCTGCATGACACGGGGACACAGAAGCTGATCAGGACGGTCCGGGGCGGCGGATACATGCTGGCAACAGAAGTCAGGCGGATTGCGTCATGAGACTTTCCAGCCTGTTTCCACAGACCTTCTGGGGACGGATGGTTCTGTTCTGCCTGGGCAGTCTGATTTTCTTCAAGCTCATTGTTTCTCCCACGGCCAATCACTGGACCCATGTCATTCTCAATCGCAATTTTGGTTTCAATGAAGTGCGGCTGCTGACGGCTCATGCAGGCATTATGGCAAGTCGTGTCAAGCCGGGCAGAATTGTGGATACGCAGGGACTCCAGGTTGGTGACGAACGATTCAATATCCAGCTTTCGGGGACCAATCCGCATGTTCCGAACGGAACCTCGAAAATGGCCCGCAAGCTGAAGGAGCAGCTCGAAAAATCCTTTCGGGAAGAAGGCATTCCCTTTTCCGATTTGACCGTCAACTTTCAGATCATTTCCGGAAATCTGTTCAAATCCGGCAGAACGTTTCAGGAGTCCGGTTCGTACGCCCGCTCGGAACACTTCCCGCTTATTTCGATTTTCCTGATGCCCACAGATTTTCAGGTGGAAGTGGCCTATTGTCGGCCTGACGGAGTGTGGATACGTTTTTCTCATACCCTGAACGTCATTTCACAGGATATGTTCTGGATTCAGATAGCCTGCGCCGTGCTGGAACTGGTTTTTGTGGCTGCGTGTCTGGTACTTTTTCTGTTCTGGCTGTTACGCCCACTGCGTGATCTTATTCTGGCCGCGGAAACCTTCGGGAAAAACAGGGAGGTCGCTCCGCTCAGAACTGATGTGGGCCCTTCTGAAGTCAGAGAAGCGGCAGCGGCATTCAACCATATGCGGCAGAGCATCTGTCATACGCTTGATGAACGGGAGCGGATTATTACCGCCATGTCCCATGATCTGCGGACACCGCTTACCCGTATCCGTCTGCGCCTTGAGCAGGTGGAGCAGGCTCCTTTGCGGGAAAAGCTGTGTCGGGATGTGGATACGCTGCGTGATACGCTGAATGGTACCCTCGAGCTGCTGCGCAGCATGCGCAAGCCGGAAGAAGGCGTTCCACCGCTCAAGGTCATGCCTTTCCTGAAGACGCTTGTGGAAAATCATCAGGACGTGGGACAGGATGTCACGCTGTTTGGCGGTACAGAAGCTTCGGTGGCCTCGGATATCCGACGGTTCGGCAGCTGTGTGGAAAATCTTGTGGAGAATGCCCTTCGCTATGGAGGAGCCACGTCCGTTCATGTGTGTGATGATGGCACATGGGTCTATATTGATGTGCGGGACAATGGGCCGGGAATCCCTGAAGACAGCATCGAACAGGTCTTTGAGCCGTTTGTCCGGCTGGAGCGTTCACGCAATCCCGAAACCGGAGGTCATGGACTTGGGCTGTCCATTGCCAAATATACGGCCTGTCAGAGCGGAGGTGAACTCATACTGAGCAATCTGCCGGGGGGAGGTCTTTCGGCACGGCTTATTTTCCCCATATGTCATGATGAGCAGCCTGCCTGCCGCTGAATGGCGCTGAACAGAACCCGCGGCGGAGTCTGGCAGGCGAGAGCCGAAACAATACCGCCAGCTGTTTCGGGAAGAAGCGGCTGGCGGTATCCTTTTGCCGTAAGGAGCAGCGCAGGACATTCAGGAAAGGAGAGAAGACGGAGAGGAGGGAACCGTCTCCAGCAGAGACTCGTTCCAGAATATCAATGCGTTTCTCTGGGTTCGTAACGGCCGCCCATGGCCTTGTATATCCGATTTTCGTACTGAATGGTCGTGTACTTGGCTTCCAGCGCCGAGAGCATGGAGGTGTCGGCCGTATTCAGGGCATCAAGATAATCCTTGAGTTCCGAAGCTCCCAGCATATAGCGAATCTGATAGTATTCGCCGATCCGGACATCCTTTTCATGCTTGGCCAGCGTGTGTTCCAGAATCTGTCTGGACTTTTGGTAGGCATAATAGGCGGCATCCACCTCGTTCAGGGCCGTGGTCACGCTTTCCGTGAAATTCAGCTTGGCCTCTTCAAAGTCGGCTTCCGACAGCTTGATGTTCCAGCGGATGGTATTCCACTGCAGGAAGGGGAAATTGATTTTCACGGTTCCGGCAAGAAAGGGCACATCAAAGAGCGCTGAACTGCTCGTGGATGAGGCGCTGAGCGTGGATCCGACGGTAATGCTCGGGTACCAGCTTGCCCTTTCGGACTGGAGATTTTTGAAGGCTCCCTGCAGTCGGGCTTCGGATGCCTGAATGTCCGGGCGGGCAGCAAGCGCCGCAACAGGAACGTCAAGATCAACTTCTGCCGTTCTGGTTGTCAGGAGGTCTCCCGACGTCAGCGAAAACGGATCGGAAGGACGCAGGGCAAGCAGATCGCGCAGGGTCTGCTCCGCCTGTCTGTAGCGGGTCTGCAGATCGGCCAGGCTGGTTTTGGCCGCAAGGAGTGACTGTTCGGCCTGAAGCGGTTCCACCGAATCCGCCTTGCCCAGTTCGTAGCGTGCCTGAGTGAGTTCAAGGAGCTTTGCATATCGCTGGACGCTTTCCTCCGTAACACGGATGGACTGTCCAAGATAGCGGAGGCTGAAATAGGTATCCACGACATTGTTGACCAGCGCAAGACGGGCGCTTTCCCGGTCCAGAATGGTAGCCTTGTATTCCCATTCCTGTGCGCTGGCGGCATTGCGCAGGCGCTGCCATAAGTCAATTTCGTAGCTGACGCCAAATTCGGAGAGATAATTTCGACTGGAGGCTCCGCTGTCGAGAGCCTTGGTCGAGTCTGCGCCCATGTCGGCAGAAAACGAGGGTACAAGATCGGCAGAGAGCAGACGTGCCTGATACAGAGCCCGATTGATGGCGATGGCGCTGCGGATATAGTCCGTATTGCGTTCAAGCGCCATGGCAACGAGCTGATCAAGTTCCTTGTCTTCGTATCTTCCCCACCATGCCGGATTCAGGCTGTAGCGGGAGGCAACGGTTTCGACGGGGACCAGGTCAGCCGTAAACGAATCCACAGGATAGTTGGCACATCCGCCGAGGAAAAGAAGCAGGGTAGCGGTGAGCAGAAGTTTCATGGCTTAATCCCTTGAAAGAGCGTCGATGGGGTTGAGGCGCGATGCATTGCGTGCGGGCATGAAGCCAAAGATGATTCCGATGGCCGAAGAACAGACAAGGGCCAGCAGCATGGATCCGACAGAGTAGGACATGGCAAAGTCGGTGACGAAAAGACTGAAGACCACGCCGATACCCTGAGAAATGGCAATGCCGAGAAGACCGCCAATGATGCAGATGAGAACGGCTTCAATAAGAAACTGCTCCATGATGTTGCTCTGCTTGGCTCCAATGGCCATGCGAACACCGATTTCCCGCGTCCGTTCGGTAACCGAGACAAGCATGATGTTCATGACCCCGATGCCGCCGACAACCAGAGAGATGAGCGCAATGCCGGAGATGAGCAGGGTCATTGTGCCCGTAGTGCTTTCGATGGTTTTCTTGATGCTGTCCGTGTTGACGGTAAAGAAGTCGGTTGTGCCATGCCGGGCTGTCAGAAGCGCCGTGAGGTTCTTTTCGGCCATGAGTGGCATGACATTGTCCTTGACCTTGACGATTACGGAAGAAATATATCGTTTCCCCGATATCTTGTTCATGACGGTGGTATAGGGCGTCCACAGGTTCAGTGTATCTGTGGGACCAAAGACACTATCCTGCTTTTCGGCTACGCCGATGATTTCGAGAGGCTGTCTGTTGAAAAGCAGAATCTGTCCCACAGGATTGCCCCCCTGAGGGAAGAGTTCTTTCATTGTATTGTCGTCAATGACCACATAGGAGGCGTTTCGTCGAACGTCGTCCGCGTCGAAAAAGCGCCCCATGGCGGGTTTCAGTCCCTTGACGTCAAAATACTGTTCGCCCACGCCATTGATCTGGGCCGAGATCGAAATGTTCCGATAGACAAGCGTCCCTGATGCCGTTGAACTGGGCGTTGCACTGGAAATGTAGCTCTGTCTGGAGAGAATGTCCGAGTCGGCCACGGTGAGCGTCTTGACGCGTTCCGAGCGCATGTCGCCAAAGCCGCTGCCTGGATAGACCGTGATGGTATTGGTCCCCATGGAGCTGATATTGGAGATGATCTTTTCCTGTGAGCCGCGCCCCAGCGCTACGACCGAAACAACGGACGCAATGCCGATAATGATGCCGAGCATGGTCAGGATGGAGCGCATCTTGTGGGCAAGAATGGCCTGTACGGACATCTTGAAGGCTTCCACAAACTGATCCTTTCGGAACAGCCAGGAATTGCGATCCGAGGAGAGAACCTGAGGTTCCTCGGAAGCATGCAGAGGCTTGCGGCGTTCGTCGGCAATGATCTCGCCATCCTTGATTTCGATGATCCGGCTGGCGTATGCGGCAATGTTCTTGTCGTGGGTGACCACGATGATCGTATGTCCACGGCGATTCAGATCCGTCAGGATTTCCATGACGGTTTCACCGCTTTTGGAATCAAGAGCGCCGGTAGGTTCGTCGGCAAGAATGATATCACCGCCATTCATGAGGGCTCTTGCGATACTGACACGCTGCTGCTGACCTCCCGAAAGTTCATTGGGGCGGTTTGCAAGACGTTCACCAAGACCAAGATCTTCAAGAAGTCTGCGGGCTCTGGCCGTACGCTCCCTGTAGGCGGCTCCGGTATAGACGGCAGGCAGCGCCACATTCTCTACGGCCGACAGCGAGGAGAGAAGATTGTACCGCTGGAAGATAAAGCCGATATGGCGGCCGCGCAGATTGGCGAGGGCGTTTGGCGCCAGTTCGTTGATATCCACGCCGTTGATGCGGCAGGATCCGGAGGAGGGCGTATCCAGACAGCCGATGATGTTCATGAGCGTTGACTTGCCGGAGCCGGACTGGCCGATGATGGCCACAAAGTCTCCCCGCTCGACAGAGAAGGTAACGTCGCGGAGAACATGGACGCGGTTCTGGCCGCTGCCGTAATACTTGTTGATGGCCGTAGCTTCGATGATGTTCATAGACGTGGTCCCGGGCCTCGCCGCTTCTGGGTCTCGGCGACTATTTCCTGCTGTGAGAGCTGGGCCGTAATGACGGATTCGCCGCCCTTGAGTCCAGAGTGAATCTGAGTATGGAT
>CAMLXE010000127.1 GCA_946490455.1 uncultured Desulfovibrio sp.
CAGGGCGCCAGTTCTGCCATTTCCGAAGCCAATCAGACGCTTTCCAACATAGCCAGAGGCCAGTAGCGCCTTGGTACACCATAATTTCAAGGATAGTAAACCATGCAGAATATCGAACTTTCCGATCAGGATATTGCCACCATCATCCGGGCCATTTTTAATGGTGCCAGCATAGGTGATGTCTGCAATGTATCTGACACTCAGGTCGAATCGCTCTACGCACTGGCCTATAATCTGTACACATCGGGCAACTTTGAGGATGCTGGCACGGTATTTCAGGCCCTGTGCCTGTATCGGCATAAGGACGTCCGTTTCTGGATGGGACTTGGCGGATGCCGCCAGGCTCTTGGCGAATACAAGCTGGCTATTGATGCCTATGGCATGGCCGGTACGGTAGCTCTGCTTGCCGATCCTCAGCCGTTTCTGTTTGGAGCACAATGCTACCTCAAGATGGGGGACAAGGCCAGCGCTGCCGATGCCCTCAGGGGGGTGCTGGCTCTTGGAGACGACAGCAATCCTGCGCACGCGACCTGCCATGAAAAGGCAAAGGCTCTTCTTGCCATGATTGAGCAGAATGTCTGAGGAGGATGGTATGGTTGACTCAGTAGGAAATCTTTCAGGTTCTGATCTCTCCAGATTGTCGGAACTGTTGAGCATGACGAAGACCGATGCCCTCAGCAAGACTGTGGGGGCAGGGGCAAGCGATGAAACGCCTCCGGCTGGAGACGCAGCGGATGCGTCTCTGATTGATATGGGGTTGCCGGTACTCTCTGCGCCTACAAGCAGTCTGTCCCTTGATACGCTTTTGAGCGCCATTGGTGACGAAGTCCGGCGGCAGAGCTGCAAGTCCGGTGTTGAGAGTCTTGAGGTCAAGGCCGAGCAGCAGAAGGAAGTCAATGAGAAGGAACTTCAGGAGATAGCAGATCGCCTTGAGGAGATGCGCAAAAAGTCTGTCCTCAATGGTTTCATGAAGGTTTTCCAGATCATTGGTATGGTTGTCGGCGCCATTGCTTCTGTCGCGAGCATTGCGGCTGGGGCCCTTACTGGCAATCCTCTGCTTGTCGCAGCCGGTGTCATCGGAATGACCATGACCGTTGACAGCGTGGTGTCCATGGCCTCGGATGGCAAGTACAGCATTGCCGCAGGCTTTACAGAGCTTGGCAAGAAGATGGGCATGTCCGACGAGGCCGCTCAATGGTTCGGTTTTGGTATGAACATGGGCATCATGCTTGTTTCCATTGGCGTGAGTTTTGGTGCCGGTTTTGGTTCCAGCGCAAGCAGTGCGGCGCAGCTTTCTTCGGAAGCCGTGAAGAAGGCTGTGGATGTTACAAGCATGGCCGCCAAGATTACCAATATTTCTTCCGGTGTCCTGACGACGGCAACAGGGGCGGGAACCATTGCCGGAGCTGTCTTTGATTACAATATTGCCAGCAGTCAGGCCGACAGCAAGGAACTTGAAGCCATCCTGGAGCGCCTGCGTGAGGCCATTGAGATGGAGCGGTCTCTGGTTGAGGCCGAAATGGAACGCGCCAATAACCTGATGACGCAGGTCCGCGACATCGTGGGTGACTGTGTGAATACGCAGGCTGCCATTCTTACCGGTGCTCCTTCCATGGCCTGATCGGCTTTAACCGGCATTGATGCCGACAAGGATAACACAAGATGAGTATTTCTTCTGTAACTCAGGCTTCCGGCTTTGATCAGGTAGCCTATGATAAGCTGCTTGAAAGTGCGCAGGCAGAATATGTCTCCAGGAGCAAGGTGGATGAACAGTTGCTTGCTGCTCTGAACAGCGGGAAAAGCTTTTCTGAGGCTGTAGAGACTGTTCAGAATGAGCTCCCGGATCTGCCTCCACCTATGGGCACAGGAGAGGTATGGAGTAACGGGCTTGCGGGCCTTCCGTCCTTCAGTGCCAATTATCTTGCCATGATTACTGATATCTCTTCCGAACAGCGTCGTCAGAATGCCGAAATGCGTGCTCTGCAGACTGAGGAAATGGTGGACAAGATTCGGGATCAGGCTGATGAAATGCGGACAAAGGCTGTGGCGCAGCTTGTTCTGGGTGTGGTTTCCGGGGCGCTCAGCATTGCTCAGGGAGCTGCTGCCTCCAGCATGACCATCAAGGGGATGCGGGCAAACGAAGCACAGGCCAGCCAGGCCAAGCAGGGGGTCATTGAACGAGGTACTGAAGGTGGTACCAAGCCGCTCAATGAAAAGCAGATGAACAAGCTCCTGACACAATCGGAATCGGCCTATGCTTCTACCAAGCAGCAGGCTGACATGCTCCTGAATACACGAGTGGGGTCGTTCAACTCCGCCATGGGCGGCGCTACCGGCATAATGGGAAGTATCAGCCAGGCTGTAGGTACCTTCATGGATGCCAATATCAAGGAAATGGAAGCGGATGTGGAGCAGATCCGCGCCCAGCAGGATGCCCTGAAATCTCTTGACGAGTCATTGCAGGCCCTGATTCAGAAGGCTCTGTCCACACAGGATGCCATTCAGCAGAGCATGAATCAGACCAGAACCAAAATCCTGGGATAATGCCGGGTCGTTGCAGGGGAGTTTCCTGACGGGAAATTCCCCTTGCAAGATGTGGTAAAACAGGCCTGTCATGCTGAAACAGCTGAAAAATTCGGACCATACCGGCAAAGAGCTTCCAGCCTGTCCTGCAATACCATGTTTTTGAGGCAGGCAGCTTGGTGTGTGCAGATCTCTCGTGTCGGAGAGAAAAGGTGACACGACTTTTTGCCTGTTTCCGGATGGGATGAAGGTGTACAGTGCTTTCAGGTCAGAAACGTGCAGTGACATCGGGCGATGGTGCAATCGTGAGGGAAGGGGGCAGTGGGGTGCAGAAAAGTTGCAAGAAACTGCAGCTGAAAGCAGCCAGGGTTCCATACGCCGCAAATCGGCAATCCTGATGGGCGAAAGAAACGGAGCATTCTTTTATGATGCTGTCGCTTATGTCATGATTGGTCCATGATTGACATGACTCGTGAAGACAGCATAATTTGGGAGGGAACTGTATGTCATTGTTGCAGGAAGCCGTTGATTCCATGACGTCCACTGCGGGCTGGAAACAGGCCAGACCTGATGCCGAAGGCGTGTATCACTTCAGGTTGCAGGGAAATCTGGATATGGACATACTGTCTCCGGATGGACTCAATTGCATTTTGCAGGGCAATCTTGGTCCTCTCCCGGAAGAGGAAGCAGAGGCGGAGAAACTGCTTCGACTTTGTGCCGGACGCGTTGTGGGGAGTTGCCGCAAGCGGCGTTCCATCCTGTCACTCCAGGATGATCGACTTGTCCTGTATCGCATAGTGCGGATGAATGCCTCTGACCCGGGAGCCGTCTCCCGTGAGGCAAAAGGCTTTTTGAACGATCTTGCGTGGTGGCAGACCCAACTTGTTGCAACCGTAAACAACGCCTCTCCCTTTTCGGTTTTTGGAGGCATGAACGCCTGGATGATGCGGTGAAGAAAAACTGTTTGCTCAGGTCGTTGCTGTTCGTTTTCTGTATCCTGTGGTTTGCAGGAACAGTCTGTGCGGCCGGTCTCTCTCGTCCGTACACTCATTACGCCGATGGAGAGGATCTCTCGGCAGTTCTCATCAATTTTGCCCGTACTCAGGGCTTTGGAGCCAATATTTCGCCGGCGGTGCAGGGAAATGTAAGCGGGCGTTTTGAAGCCGTACCACCGGCTACGTTCCTCAAGGGCATGCAGGCAGCCTTTGGCGTCTCCTGGTACCAGCTTGGCAATACACTGTATTTTTATAATGAATCCGAGACGACTCGCACATTTATCACGCCTCGGGTCATGTCTGCCGAACGCCTGTTTGCCATGCTGCGCAAGTCAGCGGTCTTTTCTCCCCAGCTGCCGGCCACACTCGCTCCCGGTGGTGCCATGATCACCGTCTCTGGTCCCCCTTCCTATATTTCTCAGATTCTGGCCGCGGTTACCGCCTTTGAGGAAGCGCAGACCTCAAGCTATGTCATGAAGGTCTTCCCCCTGAAGTATGCCTGGGCAGAAGACATCACCGTAAACAGCATGGACAAGACAGTCACGGTCCCCGGTGTCGCCAGTATTCTGAGGGCCATGGTTACCGGATCTCCCTCATCGGCAACACAGGTGACGCAGAATACCGCTACCGTGGACAAGCTCGGAGGAACCGGGCTTGCCGCACAGGGCAGAATGACTCCCGTTGCGCCGGAACAGCAGACTTCAGAGCCTGCCAGGTCGAGTGGGGGCAATAGCGGCAGTGGTTCGCCTGTGAACATCATGGCAGATCCGCGCGTGAATGCTGTGCTGATTAATGACGCCGAATACCGGATGCCTTATTATGAAAAGGTTATTGCAGATCTCGACAAGCCGGTTGAGCTGGTCGAGATTCATGCCGCCATTGTTGATATTGATGCCAATTTCAAACGTGATCTGGGAATCACCTATCAGGGCGCTCGCAATAACTCTGATGGCTGGGGTGGTGGAGGCGAAATGTCCGGCAGTGGCGACAGCTTTTCTCCGCTTCCGTCTCCTGGAGAAGTTGGCGGCTCCGGTCTCAGCCTTTCTACTATCTATACCAAGGGGACAGATTTCTTTCTTGCCAGAATTCAGGCTCTTGAGGAGGACGGTGAGGCTCGCATGCTCGGACGGCCTTCCGTCCTGACAGTGGATAATGTTCAGGCTTCGCTCGAAAATACGAGTACCTACTACATTCAGGTCGAAGGGTATCAGGCCGTGGACCTGTTCAAGGTTGAAGCTGGAACGGTGCTTCGGGTAACGCCTCATATTATTCGGGATGAGGTCGGAAACACTTCCATCAAGCTTGCTGTGAGCGTCCAGGACGACCAGAACGACAACAGTTCCACAACGGCAGTGGGTGCTCTTCCTCCCATCAAGCAAACGACTATCAATACCCAGGCAATCGTTGGCGCCGGACAGAGTTTGCTGATCGGCGGATATTACTATGAGCAGAAATCCACGGATGCAAGTGGTATTCCCATCCTCATGCACATTCCCGTAATTGGAAATCTGTTCAAGTCCACATCCAAGGGTACCCGACGTATGGAACGGCTTATTCTCATTACGCCGCGCGTCATTTCGCTGAATGATCTTCCGCCCACGCCGGCCAGGGTTGACGAACCTTCATTCCGCCAGTCTCCAACCCAGTCTCATTATGAGGAACGTGTTCCGGCTCCTTCCCATAGTGGCTGTACACGCACACCGTCTCCAGAGCGTCCCTCTTCCGAATCTGTGCAGCCGGCACCTGTTACGGTCCAGAGCAGTGGGCTTTCTGCCTCCGGATATCCCGTTTCCAGTGGACAACAGGTGGGGACTCTATGAATGCCAACGGCGTGATCTCCTTTCGTATCCTTACGGGCCCTCATATGGGGGCCGAAATCGTTCTTCCGGAGGGAGCCGTTTCCATAGGCTCCGATGATTCCTGTGACATCATCCTGCAGGACAGTTCGGTAGCGCCGCGTCATGCGCAACTTGCTATTGTGAAGACAGAGCAGGGACTTTCTGTTCAGATTACACCGCTGGACAAGGCTGTCCTGATACGAGGAGAAAAGGTGCCGGCTGAAGGTCAGGATCTTCCCTCGCGTACCCCCTGTTTTCTTGGTTTGTCCTGCCTTGCCTGGATTCCTGTTGAAGAAAGTGCCGATGCCTGGGGATCTGTCCTTGCT
>CAMLXE010000128.1 GCA_946490455.1 uncultured Desulfovibrio sp.
TCTGTTCTTCGGGGGGCAGCAGGGGAAGCGTCTTGCGCAGGGCGGGGGTCAGAACAGGCCATTGCCGCCAGCAGGAATCCGTACTGAGCGTTTCCCGGCTGGTGAGGTCCGGCCATGCCGGCTCTTCCTCTTCAGGTTTTTCAAAGGACAGGGAAGGCCCTTCGCGCAGGTCCAGAATCAGCCAGAGTTCGGAATCGGCGGCAACGCGCAGACAGAGGCGGCGTTCCGGCCAGTTGATGCAGGTATCAATGACACGCCTGTCGGCAAGATACTTGCGCAGACGCATGACTGGTGCGGGAGGCTGTGTTCCTACAGGAATCTTGTGGGAAGAAAGAAAGAGAAAGGGGTCCTTACGACCCGATTTCAGAAAGAGGAACTGCTTTTTTCCGCCACAGTACAGGGTAAAAAAGGTGACGTCGGAAGCGGGCTGATGAATCTTTTCGATCCTGCTTCCCATGAGTGCCGGAGCAAGCTCATCGCAGAGGCGACGAAATACATGACAATCCATGAGATTACCTCGTATCGTCGCCTCGTCGAACCCGTCGTGAGCCGACGGAATGTTTTTGCTATTCGCCCCGGATATCTTCGCCTTCTTCCTGCCGGCTCTTGCAGTTGATGCAGAGCTTGGTAACAGGACGGGCCTTCAGACGGGCGATGCTGATTTCTTCACCGCAATCTTCACACAGACCATAGGTCCCGTCGTCAAGACGCTGGAGGGCAGACTGAATCTTGCGGATCAGACGCCGTTCCCGGTCACGAATACGAAGAGTGAAGGCCCGATCTGATTCAGCCGAGGCTCGGTCTGCGGGGTCGGCAAAGAGTTCGTTGCTGTCGGTCAGGTCCTCAATGGTAGAGTCACCCTTGTGTTGTGCTTCTTCCAGCATGCTGGTGAGCAGGGTGCGGAAGTATTCGATATCTTTCTGTTCCAAGTGTACCTCCTGGCGGGGTGCTGTGTCGACCGCCTTGCTCACTTGATTGTGAGAGGTCAGACGTATATACGAGAATGTTTCCTTCGTAAAGTCCCCCTGATGGTATCTTTCATGTCCTGTCTCCGGAGTTCTTTCGTCCTCTTCCAATCGGAGCACTCTTGACGTATATTGCCCTCACGTCGTCACAACGCCTTTTTTCTCAAGGAGATTATTCGCATGAGCGGAAGCAACAACGCCCGCAGTAACGCCATCAGCGCCATCACCAGCTATAAGCCCGATCTCGCTCCCCTCAACTATATCAGCACCAAGCCGACTGAAATCTATGGAAGCAATGTTTTCAGTGACAAGGTCATGAAGGAACGGTTGCCGAGAATCGTGTACAAGTCCCTGCGCAAGACCATTGAACAGGGGGTGCAGCTTGATCCTTCGCTTGCGGATATCGTCGCTTCTGCCATGAAGGACTGGGCCATTGAGAAGGGCGCTACGCACTTTACGCATGTCTTCTATCCTCTGACCGGGCTTTCTGCCGAAAAGCATGACAGTTTTCTGGCCCCGGACGGCATGGGTGGTGTGATCACCGAATTCAGCGGCAAGATGCTGTGTCAGGGGGAATCCGACGCCTCAAGCTTTCCGTCCGGAGGCCTTCGCAGCACCTTTGAAGCGCGTGGCTATACGGCCTGGGATGTCACCAGCCCGGCCTACCTGATGGAATATGTCAGCGGTATCGTACTGTGTATTCCTACCGCCTTCCTGTCCTGGACAGGTGTGGCTCTTGACCGGAAAACGCCGCTTTTGCGTTCCAATCAGGCCCTCAACAGACAGGCCAGCCGTGTACTTGCCCTTTTTGGGAAAAAGACGGATCTGCCGGTCGTTTCCTATGCCGGACTGGAACAGGAATTTTTCCTTATTGACCGCAATTTTGTGTTCGGGCGGCCAGACCTGCTGATTGCCGGAAGAACGCTTTTTGGCGCCAAGCCGGCAAAGGGACAGGAATTTGAGGATCAGTACTATGGTGTCATGCCGCGTCGTGTCATGAGCTGCATGACGGAAACGGAACGCGAACTCTACAAGCTCGGTGTCCCGGTTCGGACACGGCACAATGAGGTTGCTCCCAGCCAGTATGAAATCGCCCCCGTTTTTGAACCGGGCAACCTTGCCATCGATCATAACCAGCTGACCATGACCATTCTCAAGAAGGTGGCCAAGAAGCATGGGCTGACCTGCCTGCTGCACGAAAAGCCCTTCCTGGGTATCAACGGTTCGGGCAAGCACCTCAACTATTCCATAGGCAATGCCGATGTGGGCAGCCTGTTTGATCCCGGTGAAACGCCGCATGCCAACGCCATGTTCCTTGTGTTCCTGACAGCTGCCATTCGCGGTCTCCATAAATATGGAGGGCTGCTCCGTGCCACGGCGGCGGCTGCCTCCAACGATCACCGCCTTGGAGCGCATGAGGCCCCGCCGGCCATCATGTCCATGTTCCTCGGGGATCAGCTGACCGATGTGCTGGAACAGTTCCGTATCGGTCGGGTCAAGGGCTCCAAGGGAAAGCGCCTCATGAATGTGGGGGTGGATACGCTGCCTCCTCTGCCTGCGGATCCTGGCGACAGAAACAGAACCAGCCCCTTTGCCTTTACCGGAAACCGGTTTGAATTCCGTGCGCTTGGTTCAGGAATGCCCGCATCGGCCTCTCAGGTGGCATTGAATACCATCATGGCCGATTCCCTTGATTTTGCCGCAACCCGGCTGGAAAAGGCCACCGGTGGCGATCCGGAAAAGCTCCATGCCGCGGTGACGGCCCTGATTCAGGAAATCATGGAAGAACACAGTGCCGTGATCTTCAATGGTGACGGATACTCCGAAGTCTGGCAGCAGGAGGCCGAACGGCGTGGTCTGCCTCACTATCGGACCACTCCCGAAGCCCTGATGGTCTATACCAGTGCGGAAGTTGTGGATCTCTACACCCGCTACGGCGTCCTGTCCCGGCAGGAATTGAAGGCCCGGCAGGAAATCTATCTGGAGCAGTACTGCAAGACCATTCATGCCGAAGCCAATCTCGTTATCCGGATGGGACGGACCATTGTGTATCCTGCCGGACTGCGCTTCCAGCAGGAACTGCTTCGCTCCTGTCTTGACCTGAAGGCCATGCAGCGTGAACCGGATACCGTCGTTCTGGATGAAGTCAATGGACTGCTCCATTCCCTGCGTACCAGTCTGGAACATCTGGAATCCTGCCTGGGTGACAGAAGCAGCGACAATGTGCAGGATGCACATCATTTCTGTACGGTGATTCTGCCTGCCATGAATGCTGTCCGGGAATGCTCCGACAGACTGGAAGCTCTGGTTCCGGAAGACCTCTGGCCGCTCCCGAGCTATCAGGAAATGCTGTTCATCAAGTAGCTGTCCGAAAAGGCTTCATGAAGGCGGTACGTCATGGCGTGCCGCCTTTTTTTGTATATCGGCCTGTCTCTGAAGACCGCTTCCTTTGCGTCAGAACATGATGCCCATGCTGTGGACAGAACGTCCAATGGGAGCTTCCTCCGGATTTCGGGAAGTCTTGCGCGGACAGGCGGGCAAGCCGGATTCCGATGCGCTCCTGCTGAAGAAAGAAGAGAGTGGGAGGCATCCGTTGGTTATGGAGAGGGACTCTTTCTGTGTTCTTCTGGTCTCTCTCCGTGCGTGCATGCCATCCTGTGCGCATTCAGGGGCAGAAGACATACGTTTCCTCCTCGCGTGCGCTGCATGTCCGAAAGCTGCCATGCTGATCCCTCCAGAAGCCTTTTTCAGAGCCGTTCCTGTACGGGTGAAGCCCCCCTTGGATCTTCCTCCGAAAAGGGTGCAGAAAGCGTTTCCTGAGGGAAAGACGCGCATGGTGCGCAAGGAAGCAGGCCATTCTCAGGTCTGGAGAGCGGAAGATGCTGCTCGGTAGGGAAGGGGCGGGTGGCCAAAGGCAACCTGAGATTTTCTGTTCGGATACAGCTTCGTTTTCGGAAAATGACAAAACCCCGCAGGGCAGGCGCGCGGGGTTCTTTTGAGAGCGAATGCTGGGAATCTAGTGGCGTTCGATGAGGGCAAGTGTGCCGGCAATCTGCCGGCCAAGCGGCGATTCCCGCCGCAGTTCGCGTTCAATGGACGCAATGCCCTTGAGTACCGTCGAGTGTCTGCGGCTGAACTTGTCCCCAATGGCCTGGAGAGACAGTTCCGTATGTCGTCTGGCCAGATAGAAGATCGTATTGCGAGCCACCACCAGATTCTGCTTGCGACTGCGGGAAGCCAGCTGTTCCGGAGAAAGCCCGAATCCTTCGCAGACCTTGCGGATAATGGAATCCACATCCAGATAGGGATCATCCTGTGTATATTGGGACAGGATGTCCTGTGCCATTTCGACCGAAATGGTACAGCCAAGCATCTTGGCCTTGAGAATGAGATTATGAATGCAGCCTTCAAGCTGACGGATATCACCCTTGAGACGGCTGGAAAGCAGATCAAGCACCGGATCAGACAGATCCATGTTGCTCTGACTGGCCTTTTCCTGAAGAATCCGGCGCCTGGTTTCGGCATTGGGTTTCTCGATGCCGGCCATGAAACCGGAACAGAAACGGGAAACCAGATTGTCGTCCACGTTCTTCAGTTCCCTGGGCGTGAACGAACTCGTGAGAATGATACGGCTGCCACGGTTCTGCAGACTCTTGATGGTGGAAAGCACCTCATCCTGCATCTTTTCCTTTCCCTGCAGGAAATGGACATCTTCCAGAAGCAGGAGATCAAGATCCCGAAACCTGTTCTTGAAGCGTTCCGTATCACGGGCACGCAGAGCCTGGACGAAGCAGGTCGAAAATTCTTCGGCAGTCAGATATTCGACTTTGGGATTAGTGCGATTGCAGCTCTTGCAAACGGCCTGCCCGACGGCCTGTGTGAGGTGGGTCTTGCCCAGTCCGGGACCGGAGCTGAGGAAAAGCGTGTCGGTTGTGGAATCGCTTCTGCTCAGATCCTGAGCGGCTGCGTAGGCAAGATTGTTGTTGGGACCAACAACAAAATTCTTGAATTCATAGCGCCAGTTGTACTGGCGATGGGGCATCTCGATGGGAAAGGCCAGCTGTTCCATGACGGACGGACGAGGCGCCTGCTGCGGAGCGGCTTTTTCCTGCTTGATGGTGTCAGCCATAAGCGGACGTGAAACCCGTGCTGAACGCATGGGGCGCTGTTCCTGCGTATCTGCAACAACGGAGACTTCGACCGCATGCCCTGAAACTTCCGAGGCCGCAGCCGAGATGGTGTGCAACAGCCGATCCCGAACCCAGGTCGCAACAAAACCGTTGCGGGCGGTCAGGCGCAGGTGTTCCCCTTCCTGATCGGCAACGAGTGGAGCAACCCAGACCTTGTAGGTTCCGGGGTCAAGTTTGCTCTGAAGATTATCGCAGATTTCTCGCCACTGACTTTTCATACACGGTTCTTCTAGCCGTTGCTCCGGATTGTGACAAAGCAGATTCACGGAGTTTGTCCCGTGTGACAAGGGATAGCCTTCCCCCGGAAATGAGTGGCTAACCCGCACCTGAATTGTCAATATTTTGTAAATAACCACCTGTTCTCTGACAGGTTGTTCTGTTTGGCACGTTTCCGTTTTCAAGATGTATCTCGGTAGTTATACACAGATATTAAAATATTTTTCCACAATTATATTTTTATTTATTTCC
>CAMLXE010000129.1 GCA_946490455.1 uncultured Desulfovibrio sp.
CCGGTAATTCCCGCCTGCGTGCGGCCATTGCCGCTGCAAAGGCGATCAACCTCCCCAAGGACAAGATTGAGGCCGCCATCCGCAAGGGTACCGGTCAGGATGCCGGTGGCGATATCACGGAAATCAATTACGAAGGCTATGGTCCCGGTGGTGTTGCGGTAATCGTGGAAACTGCAACTGACAACCGTAATCGTACCGTTGCGGAAATCCGTCACCTCATGAGCAAGGGCGGCGGATCCATGGGTGAAAACGGCTGCGTGAGCTGGAAGTTTGAACGCAAGGGCGTCATTACCTTCTCCAAGGAAAAATATACGGAAGAGCAGCTTATGGAAGCCGCTCTGGAAGCCGGTGCCGACGATCTGCGTGACGAGGGTGATACCTGGGAAATTCAGACTGCCATGGCCGACTTCAACAGTGTGCGCGATGCGTTTGAAGCCGCAGGGTTGGAAATGCTCTCCGCCGAACTGAATCAGGTTCCGCAGAGTACCATGGAACTTGATCTGGAAACGGCACGCAAGCTCCTGCGTTTCATCGAACTGCTGGAAGACAATGACGACGTGCAGAACGTCTATTCCGATGCCGACATCTCCGATGAGATCATGGCTCAGCTGGAAGACTAGACTTTTGCATTCCAGATTCGGTTTCAGACCATAGAATGGCCTGCAGGTGCGTTGTGACTTTTCCAGTTGCAGCGCACCTGCTGTTTTGAGGTCTGACCGTAGTGCTTCCTTTCCGGTGCAGCAGAAACAGGGCCCTCGGGCAAACTATTTCCTGTTGCTGCATCTGTCCTTTTGCATTCCGGATTTTGCCGAGCCGGAGAACTTTTGTCAGCAGCAGGTTTCCATGAGCGAATCCATTACTGTCATTGGCATAGATCCCGGATCCAGAAATACCGGGTGGGGCGTTGTCCGGGAAACTTCCGGAGTCCTCAGCCTCGTTGACTGCGGTGTCATAAGGCCTCCGCTTCAGGGAGCGTTCTCCGAACGCCTCGGCTTCATTTTTCGTGAGCTTTCCAATGTCCTGATTCGCCTGAAACCGGATGAAGCCTCCGTGGAACAGGTTTTCACAGCCAAGAACGCGGCAACGGCACTCAAACTGGGGCAGGCGCGTGGTGCGGCCATTGCAGCGCTTGCGGCACATGGGCTTTCTGTCCGGGACTATGAACCCACAGTCATCAAGAAGTCGCTTGTGGGTGTCGGTGGAGCGGAAAAGTCTCAGGTCAGCTTTATGGTGGGAAAGATGCTTGGCGTCAGACCCGACTGGGCTGTGGATACCGGAGATGCCTTGGCTGCGGCCATTTGCCACCTGACCGTTCGCCGCTTTGAGCGGCTGGCACGTCTGCGCTGAGCTGTCCGGAATGCCCGGGCACAGGCAGATTTTGTCCTCAGGCAGAATGTGCCTTACGCTCTTTCCGCTGTTCCCAAAAGATTGCGACCATATTCTATACGGAACCTTTCCGAACCCAGCCAGCCGTATTGTTTTCGTGGCCCTTTGCGGATGAAAGGCGAGGCGTCCGGGGCAATGGACTCCTCTTTTGAGGTTCATCCAGACAGATCCTGCCGATACAACCCACCATGAATCCTGCAGAAAGAGAGAACTGTCAGTTCGTTGACAGGCTCTCATTGAACTTTTGTCTTCAATATGTTTTGATGCCCCATGAGCTGTGCTGTAGTGTACAGCGTATTTTGAAAACGGAGGTTCGCCATGCGTCGCAGTTGTCTGAGTGTGCTGCTTGTGACATTTCTTGTCCTCGGATTCGGTCTGACCGCACATGCCTATGAGGGAACCGGGCTTGATCTGACCGGGACAGAATGGCAGAAATCTTCACAGGGTGAAAAACTGGCCTTTCTGTATGGTGCGTCAAGTGTTGTGGCCATTGAACAGCTGATTGCAGATCGGCAGGGCACGTCCCCGTCTCCTTTTGTGCAGGCCTGGGGCAAGGCGTTTAACAATCTCAGCTGGATTGAACTGCAACAGCTTATTGACAAATGGTACGCGGAGCATCCCAACGACAGCGGACGGCAGGTCTTTGATGTCCTGTGGTGGGAGTACATGCTTCCGGCCAAAAAGTAGAAACGATCCTGAAAGAAAATGGTTCCTGTGCGTGTGCTGCACAGACAGGAACTGGAGGACAGGAGAATGTCCATGAAAAAGATTGCTGCACTGTTTCTGATTGGAGCACTGGCTCTGGGATCTCTTGGTTGCACGAATATGAACAGAACTCAGCAGGGAACACTGAGTGGCGCTGCTGGAGGTGCCTTGCTTGGAGCCGGAATCAGCGCACTGGCTGGAGGAAGCGGTACCACGGGAGCCCTGATTGGCGGTGGACTTGGCGCACTTGCCGGGGGTATCTATGGCAACAGTCAGGAGAGACATGGCTGGTAAGGGGGGCTCCCAGGCTGCTCCGGCAGATGCGTTTTTGCCGTATCCCACAGATTCTCATGGCAATGTGAACTCAGGCAGGGCAAATCGAATTGGGCCTGCCTGAACAGGCATACAGAAAGCATACAAAAGGCCCCACCCGACCTTGTGTCGGATGGGGCCCTTCCTCTGTATCAGCAATCAGACATTGAACAGGAAGTGCATGACGTCTCCATCCTGCACCACATATTCCTTCCCTTCGGTGCGCATGACGCCGGCCGTGCGGCAGGCAGCCTCGGTCTTGTATTTCATGTAATCGTCAAAACTGATGACTTCCGCCCGGATGAAACCGCGTTCAAAGTCCGTATGAATGACACCGGCGGCCTGCGGAGCCTTCCAGCCATCCTGAATGGTCCAGGCCTTGACTTCCTTTTCGCCGGCCGTGAAGTAGCTGGCCAGTCCCAGAGCCTTGTAGCCCGAGTGAATGACCCGCAGAAGGCCGCTCTCCTCAATGCCGTAGGAGGCAAGCATTTCTTTCTGGTCCTCTTCTGAGAGTCCCTGCAGCTCTTCTTCAATTCTGGCACAGATGGTCACCACTTCTATGCCGCGCTCAGCGGCAAGTGCCTTGAGCCGCTGCACATGTTCGTTGTCTTCAAGGAGACTTTCTTCATCCACATTGGCGCAGTAGATGACCTTTTTGGCTGTAAGCAGTCCCAGCTCGTGCCAGGCGGAACGGAAGAGCTCAATGTCCTTTGCTTCAAAGGTTGAAGCCGGATTGCCATCGTTGAGATGGTTGAGCAGACGTTCCATCTCCTCCACGGCTGAACGCGCACTCTTGTCACCCTTGCTCATTTTCTGCATGCGTTCAAGACGGCGGGTGACACTCTGAATGTCGGCCAGCAGAAGTTCCGTTTCAATGGTATCCACATCACGCAGAGGGTCCACCGAACCATCCACATGGGTGATATCACCGTCTTCAAAACAGCGGACCACTTCAAGAATGGCAGCGCATTCACGAATGTTGCCGAGGAACTGGTTGCCGAGGCCTTCGCCTTTGCTCGCGCCACGGACAAGGCCGGCAATATCAATGAAATCTACAGTGGCCTGTACCGTCTTTTGCGGATGAACCAGTTCGGTCAGCTGATCAAGACGGACATCAGGCACCGGAACGGTGGCCTTGTTCGGCTCAATGGTACAGAAGGGATAGTTGGCTGCCTGGGCGTTCTGTGCCTTGGTCAGTGCGTTAAAGAGGGTGGATTTGCCCACGTTGGGCAGGCCGACGATGCCGATGCTCAGTGCCATGTCATTCTCCGAAGTAAAGAGGCGCGAAAGAATCGCGCCGTGTTTTTGAGGGTTACCCTGCGACTGTGAAGGTCGTGGGGACAACGTATGCTATAGGGAAGCTACGCCTTTGGCTTGATCCAGGTTTTTTCTTCGCCTTTGGCCAGCCGCTTTATGTTTTCGCGATGGCTCCAGTAAACAAGGACCATGACAATAAGGGCAAGAGGCAGAAGCGTCCAGTTTCCGGTAACAAGCAGCAGAATGGGCAGAGACGTGACAAGAGCGAGAGAGCCCAGAGACACGAAGCCCGATCTCCAGATGAGCAGCAGGCAGATGATGCAGGCTACAAGGAGCTGCCAGAAGGCCAGAGGAATGAAAACGCCGATGGAGGTGGCCACAGCCTTGCCCCCCTTGAAGGAGAGGAAGCAGGAGAACAGATGGCCAAAGATGGCCGCAAGGGCCGTCAGCGTGTGGACAAGGGAGCTGTCGGAAAGCTGCATGGCCACGAACACGGGAAGGGTTCCCTTGAGAACGTCGCAGACCAGTGTGGCGGCTCCCCATTTCTTGCCACAGAGTCTGGCCACATTGGTTGAACCTACGTTACCGCTTCCTGCCGTTCTTGGGTCTATGCCACAGAATGTACGGCTGAAGAGCAGGCCGAAGGGAATGGAACCAATAAGATAGGTGATGACTATCCAGAGCACGCTCATGCGGATCTCCTCAAAAAAGGGAATTATATTTCTCGTGTTTCAACAAGCTGGAAATCATTCTGCAGGGGGTGGACCTTGCCGATTCGGATTTCCAGCTCCTGTCCCGGATGCGTGCGTTCCCCGAAGAAGGAACGTCTGGCACGAACAATCAGCTGTTCCTTTGGCAGGTTGACCGTGACAAAGGCATCGTTTTCATCCGTTATGACGGCGGGCCACCACTTCTTATCACCTTGCTGACGGAAGTACAGCAGCTTCCAGTAGCGGGGGCGGAAGCGCTGAACCTGTCCTGCTGCATCGAGATGCACGTTGAGCAGGGGAAGAAGGGCATCCAGTTCTTCTTTGGTCCAGAGCGGCTTTCCTGTTTCCAGAAAATGGACGATCTGCGCTTCATTGATCATGTCCGGATACCGTCGCAGGGGCGAGGTCGAGGGCGCATACATGGATTCACCAAGCCCGGCATGAGGCCGGGCAGAGGTTTCCAGCACGGCCGGAGCCAGAGCCCGGACAACTCGTGCAATATCAAGCGGTGTCTTCCATATTCCGGCAAAATCTTTGGGAATGGCCACATCCTGCGTGCGATGGAGCAGGGTGATACCGTTTTTCTGCGCCCAACGGGGAAGCACGCCATTGGTCAGAACCATGAGTTCTGAGACAAGCAGATGAGCGCGCGGCGCGGGGACATCGTCTTCCAGCACAACGCGTACCGCTTCCCCTTCACCCTCCAGACGGATGTTCTGATCCGGGCGTTCAATAATCACGGCGCCATTCCGGATGCGCTTTTCCTGATGGAGCGTTGCCAGCGCAAGAGCCTGCATGAGCTGTTCCCGGTACGGACTTGCGGCATTTTCCGCGCCGTCCAGCGCCGCTTCGCAGTCTTCATAGCACAGGTTGGCAGCCAGACGGACCTTTCCCCGGGAAAGATCACAGGAGGTGACTTCTCCTTCGGCACTGATGGTGCAGCGGACAAGCATGGCCGGACGTGTCTTGCCTGCAATGAGACTGTAGCCATCTGTCCCCAGCGCTTCCGGCAGCATGTGGTGCGTCGCTTCCGGCAGATAGATGCTGGTTGCCCGGCGGAAGACAGCCTTGTCCAGAGGACTCCCGAAATTCCAGCAGACGGCAGGGCAGGCAAGGGCAATGGTCAGATCCCAGCCCCCTTCAGGAAGCGCTCTTATGGAGAAGGCATCATCCACATCTCGTGTG
>CAMLXE010000130.1 GCA_946490455.1 uncultured Desulfovibrio sp.
TGGATATGATTCGAGAAGGGACAGCTCCAGATGTTGAAAACTTTTCCCGCTTCGCATTAACCCCCGCGGGAATGCGCTTCTATTTCCCCCCCTATCAGGTTGCACCCTGGGCAGCAGGACTGCAGACAGTTGAGATTCCTCTCTCCGAGCTGTCCCCGGCCAAACCACAACGAATCTTGTGGGGGAATTGAAAGCGTGTTTCACGAATACAGGAACCTGTCCGTTCAGCAGGCCAGGCGCGATAATTTTCCGTATCAAAAAAAGCACAGTCTGACTTGCTGAACGCCTCACTGCCCTGCCCTCAGAAATGATGGCGGGGCATTCCCACTCTCTGAAATACCAGCGCCGTTACAGCGGATGCGCAGCTGTATCTTCAGCCATGGCCGCCAGCATCTTCCATCTGGCAAAAGAAATCTCTTCATTTTCCAGCTCTTCGCCCTTACGGGCAAGCCAGAGATGAAACTGCGTGACCCGAGTCTGAAAAATCGATGAGGCCAAAACCGAATCAAGGCTGTCTCCAAGCTGACTGCGGCCATAATTCAGGACGGCCTCGCAGGATAATCCGGCATCGACGGGACTATTGTTCAGGCATTCCAGCAACGGTTTCAACTGTGGAAAATTTTTCTCAATATCACATGCTGCAGCTTCAGGAACCCGAATGAAGCACCCTTCGGATTCTTCTGCTATCCAGCAGAATCGAAGCCACTGCTCAAAAAATACGGCTTCCAGCAGAAACGCACTTTTTTCCCTGTCTCCCGAATAGGAAGTCTCCATAAAGAATCATCTCCTGCCATTACGCTCCCGATGCTGCGTCAACGCCCCGGATTTACTCCGGGAGCCCTTGAAATGCCGACGCCTTTCAGGTTACGCATTATGAGTTTTATCATGAATGCATAGCTGTGATCTTCAAAGAAGTAAAGAGAACAACACACTAAAAAAATTTTACTTTTTATGATATTCCTCCTATCCTTGTACTTGGCAGGGGCCAGTGAAAACTTTTCTTTCCTAAACAGAATTACCGAACCGGTTCTGTCGTCTTTTTTCAGCAAGGAGCGTTCAGGTGACGGACTACTCCGCACAGATTGCCAGGGAACTGACCATCCGACCTCAGCAGGCGCAGGCCGTTATCCGGCTTCTTGCCGAAAAGGCAACCATTCCATTCATAGCCCGATATCGTAAGGAAGCTACGGGAAGTCTTGATGAAGTAACAGTAACCGCAATCAGAGATCGCCTGCAGGCGTTACAGATTCTGGATCAACGACGTGCAAGCATCAGAAATGCTCTGGAAGAGCGGGGGCTCCTTAATTCCCAGCTCAGTCAGGCTCTCGAAAAGGCCTCCACGCTTGCGGCTCTGGAGGATCTCTATCTCCCCTATCGTCCCAAGCGCAGAACAAGAGCCCAGGTTGCCAGAGAAAAGGGACTGGAACCTCTGGCACTCAGCTTGCTCCAGCAAAAGGGGAAAGATCCCGCCATACTGGCTGTGAAGTATATTTCATCCGAGAAAGATGTATCTGACGTGGAAACAGCGCTTGCCGGAGCTCGTGACATTCTGGCAGAACGCTGTACGGAACATCCTGCAATTCGAGAGCGGATGCGGGCACTGTTCCGGAAACAAGGTCTGCTCCGTAGCCGAGTGGTTTCTCGAAAACAGCAGGATGAAGATGCCGCAAAGTTTCGGGACTATTTTCTCTGGGAGGAACCAGTGGATAAGGTTCCTTCCCATCGCGTTCTGGCCATGTTTCGAGGGGAAGAAGAAGGCATTCTTCGACTTTCTCTCCGGCCCCATGACGAAGAGGCTGCGCAATCCATCCTCGAACGTCTCTTCATTCGCTCCAATACCTCCGAAAGCAGCCAGATAAGGACAGCACTGCGCGATGGTTACACAAGGCTGCTGGCTCCGGCACTCGAAAACGAACTCAGAGCAGAACTGAAACAGAGAGCCGATACCGAGGCCATACGCATCTTTTCGGACAATCTCAGACAGATTCTCCTTGCGCCTCCTCTGGGGGCCAAACGTATCATGGGGGTAGATCCCGGATTCCGTACGGGATGCAAGGTTGTTTGCCTTGACAATTCGGGAATTCTTCTTGAATACACCACAATCAATCCCCATTCCGGATCGGAAAAGACTCGGCAGGAAGCAGAACAAAGCCTTCTGCATCTTGTACGGACTCACGCTATTGAAGCAATCGCCGTGGGTAACGGCACAGCAGGAAGAGAAACGGAGCGCTTCTTGCGCAACATCCCCAATTGGCCCAATATTCCTATCATCATGGTCAATGAAAGTGGTGCTTCTGTCTACTCGGCATCAGAACTGGCCAGAGCGGAATTTCCAGATCTCGATCTGACTTACCGAAGCGCGATTTCCATCGGGCGTCGTCTGGCTGATCCACTGGCGGAACTGATCAAGATTGACCCTCGATCCATCGGCGTCGGTCAATATCAGCATGATGTCAATCAGACAGCCCTCAGACGCAGTCTTAACGATGTTGTTGACAGCTGTGTCAATGCTGTCGGCGTAGATGTCAATACAGCCAGCGAACAGCTGCTGACCCATGTTTCCGGACTGGGAGCAACCCTCGCACACAACATTGTCATGTATCGCCAGGAAAATGGTCCGTTCAGAAACCGTCGGGAACTGCTTGCTGTCCCCCGCCTTGGCCCTGGAGCCTTTGAACAGTGTTCAGGCTTTCTGCGTATCAAGGATGGTAATCAGCCTCTTGACGCCAGCGCCGTACACCCTGAGGCCTATCCCGTTGTTGAAGCCATGGCCAGAGATTTGCATACCACCGTGATAAAACTCATGCACAATGCTTCCCTGCGCCGCTCCATCGAACTCTCCCGCTATGTTGATGAGCGCTTTGGCATCCCCTCTCTCACGGACATCATGGCAGAACTTGAAAAACCGGGACGCGATCCCCGTCCCCCACTGACAGCATTTGCCTTTTCTGATCACATTCATTCTCTTCAGGATCTCCGTCCTGGCATGATCCTTCCCGGTATTGTCACCAATATCACGGCATTCGGAGCCTTTGTCGATATTGGTGTACATCAGGACGGGCTTGTCCACATCAGCAGGCTTGCCGATCACTTCGTGAAGAACCCCAGCGAAATCGTCAGGGTTCATCAGGAAGTCCATGTCACGGTTCTTGAAGTGGATATGCAGCGTAAACGAATTTCCCTGAGCATGCGACACCAGGATCAACCTTAACCATAAGGAAACAATTCATGAAAACAGTGGTTCCCGCCCCCCAGTTTGTCCATCTTACGGAAGAAGAAGTCATGGACCGCCTCGACACATGGGAAGCGTCCCTTGATGAACAGGAAGAACCTGATCTGCCGGAAAGCACCATCGATCCTGTTGTTGCCGAAGTAGAAAGACTCATTACAGGCTATACCGACAAGTTTGATGCCTATTGCCGGCAGCACGGAGAAATCCCGGAAGAAGCTCTGCTTTACAGACCAGCTTCCGGGATCGAACGTGTCGCCTTCCAGATCTTTACCGAAGCCCTGCATGATTCGCTCATGGAGGAAGATGACGAATAGGCTCACTGTGAGGGACAGCAGATGGCGCAACTGCTGTCTCTCCTACACCGAGCAGCCTTCCTTTCTGCTTCTTATTGCATCAACGTAGCTGTTCAGCCCCCAGTCAAGTCACAAAACAGCATGTAAGGGCACTCTACGCCTTGAGCTGACCGTCTTCAGCTCATTCTCACCCTTGTGAGGTCTGATAAAGGCAAAGGGCAAGTTTCCTTCAACACCAATATCAGCCACGTGGAGCCTGCAAATTTCCTCGACACGTGCCCCGGTAAAGCAACCAAGGAGAATGATGAACCTGTACTCAATCTCATATGGCCTTGGTTTCGTCTTGGTAAAGAGTTCCGAGCCAAGGACATAGTGGATTTGCTCAACCGAATAGGGCAGCCTCCTCGGCTCAATGCTCCTATGGCTTGTAATGGTGATGCCTTCAGCTGGGTTTTTATCCTTGGCTATCAAGTCATTCTGAACGGAGTAGCTGAAGAGTGTTTTCAATAGGCTGATGTATTTTTTGACGGTCTGCGAACTTCTCTTGTTTGCGAACAGTTCATCCTTCACGGCAAGGACATCAGCCTTGGAGTAGGTTCGGATATCCTTATCACCGATCAAGGTAATGATTCGTCCCAATACTGATTTTGATTCAACCTGAGTGGACAGTCTCAGTCCCTTTTCCGAAGCGTACTTCTCGAATACCTGAGTCAAAGTAAGGCCCTGCTGCATACTGGGGCTAACCGCGACCCCGGTTGTCATTGTGGAGAACTCAATCAGTGTTTTCTCGATAAGGGGGAGGGCTTTCAGTTTGGCCTGAAGTTTATCGGTTACGCCCAGCGACCTTACGATTTCGCCCTTTCCGATTTTTAGTCTCAATCTGTTTGGGACACTGATTCTGACATAATAGAAGCCGTTCACTCTCTTCTGTAGATAGAACATGTAATATCTCGATATTATTGGTAAAATTTTGTTATATTTTTCACGATATGGTACAGATGTACGGTACAGAGAATTTGGACAAAAAAAGAGTCCATTGAAATAATTTTATCAATCATTT
Organism: uncultured Desulfovibrio sp.; assembly: GCA_946490455.1. Classification (GTDB taxonomy): domain Bacteria; phylum Desulfobacterota; class Desulfovibrionia; order Desulfovibrionales; family Desulfovibrionaceae; genus Bilophila. The sequence continues at coordinate 4,586 of CAMLXE010000130.1, forward strand.
CAATGGACTCTAAAAAAATTGGCGTCACCAAGCGGATTTGAACCGCTCTTAGCGGCGTGAGAGGCCGCCGTCCTAACCGGATAGACGATGGTGACGCATTCAATGGGCGCATCGTATGCGGATGTGCAGTCTCTGTCAAGGGACAAAACAAACCCCATACCCCTTAAACTCCACCAGCCCGTTCCCGCGATCCGTATCTCAAGGGCAGTACCAGCGGAATAAAGGAATCAGGAGTGCATCAGGAAACGCTGCCAGTCTGTTCCCAACTCCCGAAAAGGTATGGCGGATTGTAATATTCAGGTCTCGCTGCACAGATATTTCCTATAGATATAACCACGCTTTCATAACCTCAATAAAAGGCAACTGCCTGTGTGAACGACGGGGCAGCATGATTCAAAAAATGCATTCTGAGCCACCCTATTCAGGGCAGGCTGTCCCTCCAGCCTGCTTCAGGGGATGCTCTATCTGATTGACAATGCATATCAATCAGTTGTCTTTTTCACCCGTACGCCCTATCTTCAGTCCATGTTCGGCCGCTGCTCCATATCCGAAGACTATGCGGCAACATGCCTGATTTCTCTAGGATGACCATGCATGCAACTTTTGAGGATGTCATGTCTGTATCCATTTTCTGTTCTGGCTTTACATGACGCTGATGGTGGTGGGGCTGTATGTCCCCATCATATCTGACTGTCAGCTGTCAGTGAAATCTGCAGGTCTGAAACCTTTCTGACCTGCGGCATCCCCACCCTGAGCTGTCTTCTCTGGCTGGGTACACATTGAATCTACAAAACAGGTAGTTCGGGAAGATTCCTTCCATTCCGAACGCTCCGAACAAAGGCTGTGATCTCTCCAGCAGGCACCTGCAGTTACAGGAATACCATTCATGAAACTGAAATTTTTCTGGAGACATTCA
>CAMLXE010000131.1 GCA_946490455.1 uncultured Desulfovibrio sp.
ACAAGTATATCATCAATGGTTCCAAGGTGTTCATCACCAACAGTGGTGTGGGCGAAACCTTTGTCATTTTCGCCATGACCGATAAGAGCAAGGGGCTCAAGGGTATCAGCGCCTTTATCGTGGAAAGCAGCTTCCCCGGATTCATTGTGGGACAGGCTGAAGAAAAGCTTGGTATCCGCGCTTCCGCTACGCATGAACTGATCTTCAAGAATATGGAAGTTCCTGCTGAAAACATGCTTGGAAAGGAAGGACAGGGCTTCAAGATTGCCATGTCCACACTGGATGGTGGCCGTATCGGTATTGCTGCTCAGGCCGTGGGTATTGCTCAGGCTGCACTGGATGCCGCCGTTGCCTATACCAAGGAACGTGTTCAGTTCGGCAAACCCATCAGCGCCAATCAGGGCATTCAGTGGATGCTGGCCGATATGGCCACCGAACTTCAGGCTGCCCGTCTGCTTACCTATGATGCAGCCAAGAAGCGTGACACCGGCGAACGGTACAGCATGGAAGCTGCCATGGCCAAGCTGAAGGCTGCTTCTGTGGCCATGGATATCACCGTCAAATCAATTCAGCTGCATGGCGGTATCGGCTTTACCACCAACTATCCTGTTGAGCGTTTCATGCGTGACGCCAAGATCACTGAAATTTATGAAGGTACCAGCCAGGTTCAGAAGATGGTCATCTCCGGTAACCTGCTTGCCTAATGCGTATTCAGTCTGCTGACTGTATGGAATAAGGGGTGCTTCCCGGCTGGGGAGGCACCCCCTTTTTTATGCTTTGCTGCTGGCTGTGTGATGTCTTCAAACGCCCTTTTTTTGCTCGGCTGAAGGCATATAGCCAGTCATGCGTTGCCGGTATTGCTTTCTGTTTGTGTCATGTCCGGGAGCAGGGGAGAGACGCTTGCATGCGGGCAAGGCTGCTTTTGGTTCTCTGGTCCATGCCGGTGTTATGGGATATGCCTTTTCATTTTTTTGATGGGAGAATGGAGCCGGACAGGATTGGCATGCGGCAATGATCGAAGGAAGTGCATGCCGTTGGTGGATGCCGGATACCGGTACCATGTCTCCCGCCGAATGTCTGCGTCCATACCTGGGCGAGATGTTTTCCCCTTTCAGGATATCGTGCGAGGGAGGGGCTTGCTGTTCCCTTTGCAGTCGGTTTCGGGTCTGCTATCATCCTCGCAGATGATGATTTTGTATCAACGATTCGGTGTACCCCAAAGAGACCGGATTCGACGCCGAAAAGGTATCTGAATTTCGAGGAGTGCTGTCATGCCTGTTGCTGATTCTGATAGAAGGCGGTTTCTTGCTTCCGAACTTGCCCCCTGCGAACCCGATTCCGCTCTGTTTCATATTCTTCCTGTGCCAATGGAAGCGTCTGTGTCCTATGGTGGAGGTACGAAGAACGGACCTGATGCCATTCTTGAGGCCTCGGATCAGCTGGAGCTTTGGGATGGGGAATCCGTTCCTGCCAATCTGGGAATCTATACATGGCCTGCGGTAGATTGTTCCGGTGAGGCGGAGCGCGTGCTGAAACGGGTTGAGAAAGCCGTAACCCATATCCAGACGTATGGCGGCATACCGGTTCTTCTTGGTGGAGAACATACGGTTACATACGGTGCTCTTGCTTCGCTTGCAGCAAAACATGGCCGTTTCGGTGTCGTTCAGTTCGATGCCCATGCGGATTTGCGTGATTCCTATGAGGGAACGCCCTGGAGCCATGCATGTGTCATGCGACGGGCCGTAAGTGATCTGGGCCTGCCTCTGGTCCAGTTTGGCGTTCGGGCTCTCTGCCTCGATGAAGTGGCTGCCCGTGAAAGGCACGATGTTCATTTTCTGGATGCGGCTGCCTTTGCCGATAATCCTGTCTTTTCTTTCCCCGCTGACTTTCCGGAACAGATTTATCTGACCTTTGATGTGGATGGTCTTGATCCGTCCATCATGCCAGCGACGGGAACGCCTGTCCCCGGGGGACTTGGCTGGTATGCGGCTCTGAAACTGGCAGAGATGGCTTTGCGTGGAAGAAAGGTCCTTGGAATGGATGTGGTGGAGCTGGCTCCCATTCCCGGCCTGCACATGGCAGATTTTGCGGCCGCTCGGTTGACGTATGCACTTATGGGGCTTGTGCAGCGTGTTTCTGCGCTGAAGTGATCGTGCAGAAAAAATGCAAAAGGAAAAAGACCGCTGAAGCAGAAGCTTCCAGGGGTCTTTTTTATGGTCCTGCTGAATTTGGTATCTCGGCCATGACGGCGGCAGGTGTTGCGCGGCGTCATGGCAGGAATACCGCATCGGAAGAGCCTTGGTTCTCGGCATCATCCAGTGAGGTCAGGCAGACATTTCTGCCCTGCCGCTGGATTGCAGCGTATCTCTTGTTATTCTTAAATGTCACATGGAATTTCTGGCTGTGGAATGAACAGGTCATTCAGCGCGGAAGAGCGTTTTCTTCCTTTCCCCATGCCTCAAGACGGGACATGATGAAATCTGAGATGTGCTGATGCTCTTCCTTGCCCGTACCGGAAATATGGACAGGCTCCCCAAATTCAAAATGGATTGTTCTGGATGGGGTAATCGGTCCAAAGTCCTTCAATTTTTCTCCGTTCCCCCAGGCATCGGTCTTGAGGGCAATGGGAATGACGGGAGCTCCGGTTTTTCTGGCCAGTTTGACACCAATGGTGTTGAAGTGCGCAGGATCAAAAACGGGTGTACGGGTACTTTGGGGAAAGATGATGATGGAACGCCCGGCACGAAGACGTTCGTTACCGCCGTCCATGACAGCAACGAGATCCTCGCGGGGATTGGTTCTGCCCACAACAATGGGCTTGCGTGATCCCAGAACCTTGCCGAAGAAGGGATATTTGAGCAGGCTTTCCTTGACAACAAAGGTCACATCTTTCCACGGCTGGATGATGGAAGGCAAAACAAAAGTTTCCAGAGTGCTCATGTGATTGCCGATAAAGATACATGGCTCCTCGAGCGTACGGAAATTCTCCATGCCGGTTGCTTCGATACGGCAGCCGCTGGCCTCCAGATTAGCGACAACTTCCTCACTGCTGCGGACCCAGGCTTCACTGTCGTAGAGGCCCTTTCCTGCTTTCAGTCCTGCTCTGAGGACAATCATGAGGAGAGGAAGATAGAATCCGGCATCGGGGAATGTCTTCCGAAACCAGCTGGGAGTTGCCGCAGCTGAACTGTATGCCATATTTTGGAATATATAGGGCTGTTGTGTCATCATTCATGCCTTTTTATTGGGAGAAATTGACAGGACAGGAACCGTTGCACCGACGGCAGCGTCAGCGGGGATTCCTTTTCAGACGTCGGGTCCAGCTTGCCAGACGAGGTTCTTCGCCATACTCCTTGGGCTGGTAGAATATCCTGTTGCGGACGGAGGGAGGCAAATAGTCCTGTTCCACCCAGCCTTGCGGAAAATTATGGGGATACTTGTAATCCTTGCCATAGCCCCATTCCTTTTGCAGCTGAGTGGAGGCGTTTCGCAGATGCAGGGGAACGGCCTGAGGACCGTTGAGCTTCACTTCCCGGGCTGCATTGGCATAGGCCGCATAAGTGGAATTGCTCTTGCGTGCCAGCGCCAGATAAACGGCTGTCTCGGCCAGAGGAATATAGCCTTCGGGCATTCCTACAAATTCGACAGCCTGCTGACAGGCAACGGCCAGTGGCAGGGCCTGTGGATCTGCAAGCCCCACATCTTCGGAAGCAGAGAGAATAAGGCGTCGGCAGATGAAACGCGGGTCTTCCCCTCCTTCCAGCAGGCAGGCGAGGTAGTACAGGGCTGCATCCGGATCGCTTCCCCGTATGGATTTGATAAGGGCAGATGCGTATTCGTAGTGGCTGTCTCCATCCTTGTCATGCCGGGCAATCACTTCGGGAAGGGTTGCCTTGACGTGAGAGAGCGTTCGCTTTTCTTCGGGAAGCGAAGCCGCATATTCCACAAGATTCAGCAGCGTTCGCGCGTCTCCGTGCGCTGCTGAAGCCAGAAAATCAAGAACGTCATCCTGCAGAACAATATTAAGCGAGTCTGCACCTCTTTTGCCAAGTTCCAGAAGCTCACTGCGGCCAAGCTGACGGAGGCGCAGCACATGGAGACGCGAAAGGAGCTGACGGGTGACGCTGAACGAAGGATTTTCTGTCGTTGTCGCGATCATGGTCAGCTCACCGGACTCCAGCAGAGGCAGGAAGAAGTCCTGTTGAGCCTTTGAGAAGCGGTGCAACTCGTCAAGAACCAGAATATCTACACCAGTAAGCCTCCGGCGTAATTGCTGAAGCCCGGCTTCTGGAGCACTCAGACGCAGAACATGGCCTCCACGGGCACGGGCAAGAAGCAGCGCCAGCGTTGACTTGCCACAGCCGGGAGGCCCGAACAGCAGCAGGCTGGGCAGCCTTGGCGCCTTCATGAGCGTTTCCAGCCGTTCGGCCAGATGGCTCTGCCCTACAAAGAGCGAAAGTTCTGTAGGGCGCAGACGTTCCGGTAAGGGCTGCGAGAGGGTCATGGATTACTCGTTGCTTTCCAGCGTGACCTCGTCCGTACCGTCACGCTCGGCAAGAAGAACATTTACTTTTTCTGCGCGGGACGTATTGACGGTGCGTCCCACATAGTCCCCATGAATGGGAAGTTCCCTGTGGCCTCTATCGACCAGAACAAGCAGTTCAACCTGTCCTGGCCGACCGTAATCCAGAATGGCTTCCAGAGCTGCACGAATGGTCCGTCCCGTATAAAGGACGTCATCTACAAGAATGACTCGCTTTCCATCAAGCGGGGTAGCAATGTGGGATTCACCGATAATCGGGCGATTGCTTGAGCTGGTCCAGTCGTCTCTGTAGAGATTGATATCCAGGGTGCCAAAGGGAATCTTTCGTCCCAGCTTCTCTTCAAGCATCTTTTCAAGCCGCAGCGCAAGATCTGCTCCACGCCGCTGAATACCCAGGAGAACGGTCTGCTCGCAGTCTCCATGACGTTCAATGATCTGGAAGGCTAACCTGTCAAGAATGCGGGTTATTTCATCAGCATTGAGAATTCTTGTTGTTTTCATGGAAACCTCTTTGAAAGAAGTTGGAAATCTGATGGCATCAGGTATCTGAAAGATGATGATTTCATTTTTCGGAAGAGAGAATAGCGTATTCCATCTGGTCTGGGAAGAGACTTTGGACGAGGAATTCAGCCGGCCACCTGTGATACCCGTTTGATAACACGGCTCTCTTGCCATGATCTGCTGTAATGGAGGGCAGAGGACAGCGTATTTCGAGAAGGAAACTTGACAAGATGGCAGGGAACCCTATCCTGATGAAGACCCCGGAAGGTTTACGGGACTTGAGCTGAATGCGCCAATCTGGCCTGCTCGTTGGTACATTTCATTACATTCCAGGAGAAAGCATGATTACTGTCAGTGATGAAGCGCGAAAGGAACTTGAAGCCTATTTTGAAGGCAAGGAAAAAACGCCAATTCGTGTTTACCTCGCTCCCGGCGGATGTGGT
>CAMLXE010000132.1 GCA_946490455.1 uncultured Desulfovibrio sp.
AGTGAACAGGGAATTTTTCCCCGTGTCTGCCGCGACGGCAACGATCACGCGATCAAACATGTGCAGGCCGCGCCTGATGATGTTGGCATGTCCATTGGTCAGGGGATCAAAGGTCCCGGGATAGATGGCTACTCGTTTGGAGGCAGGTGCCATAATAGTATCCGTGTTTGTCCGTAATTTCTGTCGGTTTCCAGTTCAAGTTCCGCATGGACGGAGGCGGCATCAAGCCGAAGCAGATCTTCCACCTCGGCAAGGAGATAGCCTCCGCGTGCAAGCCACCCACCGCGCATGACGGCCTTCAGGGTTGGCAATAACCGGTTTTGCCCATAGGGCGGGTCCACAAAGATGATGTCAAAGGGCTGATAGCAGCGGCCGCGCGTAAATCGGGCCACATCATCTTCTGCCACATGGCAGCGATCGGCCAGCCCAAGCCTGCTGATATTGCTCGTGAGGCAGTTCACGGCAACCGGTTCCCGTTCCACCAGACAGGCCTCACCGGCACCGCGGCTCAGAGCCTCAAAGCTCAGGCTGCCACTTCCCGCAAAAAGGTCAAGGACCCTGAGTCCTTCCCAGATGACTCCCCGCGAAGACAGCATGGAAAAGATGGCAGCCCTGACTTTGGAAGTTGCGGGACGATAGCCCGGTCCTTCCACTGTCTTGAAAGTCCGGCCCCCAAGGGCACCGGCAATGATACGCATGCGTACTCCCTGCGCGACACACGCGCGTTACAGATTTGAAAGTACGGAAAGAAGTTCCTTGTTCAGCTCCAGGATGCGATCCTTGATATCCACCTGTTCCTCCCACGGACGATCGGCAACATGTTCGAGCCGCGACCGGAGCATGGATACCTGATTCTCGGTGGTGGAGAGCAGGAAGTCCCAATCGACTTTCTGGGTCTGTGGACGCGCTGTGACAATAACCTGAGGTTCTGTGCCGACTTCGAGTTCCATTTCTTCCAGATAGCCTGGAATGCTGACAGGGAGCTTGTACTTGTCATGGATAAGTTGTGCAAGGGTCTGCTGGGCCTTTTCTTCACCATGCACAAGCACGACCTGCAGACCGGGATGCTCCATTTTCCCCAGCCAGTCGAGCAGCTGACTCTGTCCGGCATGTGCGGAGAAACCGCCAATGGTGAAGATACGCGCCTTGATGGCCACATCTTCATTGAACAGTCGTATGGATTTCGCACCATTGACGATCTTTCGTCCAGGAGTTCCAACACCCTGATACCCGACAAAGACAATGCTGGCTCCGGGTTTCCAGGCATTGTGGCGCAGATGGTGCCGAATTCGGCCTGCGTTGCACATGCCGCTGGCCGAAATGATGATGGCAGCGCCCTTCATGGTGTTGAGGGCCTGAGATTCCGTAGCATTGAGGGTAAACTTGACATTGGGGAGCAGGGCGGACATGTTTTCGGAAATAATGACTTCCGGCGTATCCAGATATTCCTTGAACGTCTTGAAGACTTCCGTAGCCCTGATGGCGAGGGGACTGTCCACATAGATCGGCATGTCGGCAGGAAGCTTTCCCTTCTGGGAAAGAAGATAGAGGCAGTACAGAATTTCCTGCGTCCGTCCTACGGCAAATGCCGGAATGATGACCTTTTCATGGTTGCTGTAGCTGTAGGCAATGGCTTCTGCCAGTTCGTCCAGCGTGGCGTCTTCATTCTTGTGGTTCCGATCCCCATAGGTGCTTTCCATGAAGAGATAATCGGCCTGCGATGCCACGGAAGGATCGTGCATGAGGAGCGTTCCGGGGCGCCCCAGGTCGCCGGAAAAGACCAGTCTTGTGGATTTGCCGTCTTCGGTGATGACAATTTCAAGGAAGGCTGAACCAAGAATATGTCCTGCATCCTTATAGGTGACGGAAATGCCGGGATACGGTTCAAAGGTGGTATTGTATTCCACCAGATGAAGCTGGTCCGGAACCTTTCTTGCATCTTCAATGGTATAGAGCGGTGTGATGTCCTTCTGATCCGGCTGCCCGCTATGTCTGGCAAGTTTCTTGCGCTTCCATTCGGTATCCATTTCCTGAATGTGTGCGCTGTCTTCCAGCATGAGCGCTACAAGCGATGCCGTAGGCGGCGTACAGAAGATGGGGCCTCTGAACCCCTCACTGACAATACGCGGCAAAAGGCCGGAATGGTCGATATGCGCGTGGGTCAGAAGAATGAACTTCAAAGATTCCGGGCCGTAGAGCTTTGTTTCATAATTTCGTTCTTCTATTTCATCATTACCCTGATGCATGCCGCAATCAACAGTAAAACGAATGCCGCACGCCTCAATAAGGAAACATGATCCTGTAACTGTCTGTGCCGCTCCAAGAAAATGTACTTTCATGGTCTCTCCGAGAGTTTATTGGCTACATAGCATAAGTTGTCAGCATGAAACAGCGCTGGCTGTTCGCGAACAATCCGGATCGTGGTGATATCCATTGATCTGCAGAAATATGAAAAAGATTCGGAACAGAGCTAGACCATACGCGCAAGAGGACGCAAAAGACAAGAGGATAAGGGCTGAACGGCACAGAATTTTGGTATTTTTGCAGAAAGAACAGCGCTCATATACAGGAAGGCAAGACTATCTGCCAGACAGGTCAGATGAATATCTCTACAACAGGCACAGAGACCGAAGGGACGCCTGACGCAGGAAACGAACGGGTTGGGCAGACTGGGGCTTCATTGTGCATGGGGCATGTTTGGACTATCCTGCACGCGCTACGTCAGGTCGTCCACGTACAAAGGCAATATGACACCGATACGGCCGCATCCGAAACCCGTTTCTCCCACAGACATACCCATGAAAGCTCAGCACACAGCATACAGACAACAGAACCTGCCACACACGCCGCTTGTGGCTATTGACTTTGAAACGGCTGATTACGGAGCCGACAGCGCCTGCGCCGTCGGTTTGGCCAGAGTGGAGAATGGCAGGGTAGTGGATACCCTTTACAGTCTGATCCGCCCTCCAAGGCGGCGTATCCTTTTTACCTGGGTACATGGCATCACCTGGGAGCAGGTCAGGGACAGCCCAACCTTTGCCGAACTATGGCCGCAGCTTGCCAGCTTCTGGGAGGGGGCGACAGGTCTTGTGGCACACAATGCGCCCTTTGACAGACGCGTTCTCCTTGCCTGCTGCGAGGCTGCGCACATTCCACAGCCTGAACTGCCCTTTGTCTGCACACTCAGGGAATCCAGACGCAGGCTGCATTTGCCGTCATACCGGCTGGACAGTCTCTGTGACCATTGCGGGATTCCTCTGGACCATCATCATGCCGGTTCCGATGCGCTGGCGGCGGCGAGGCTGTTCATCTACCTTCAGCAGCTTGATGCCACAGAGAGTCAGGAGGTCGGCTCCGGACGGCGATAGCCTTCCCAGCGAATGGTATTTTCGATGGTCTGTGAGAGCGTGTTCAGACCTTCTCCCGTGACTGCCGAAACGGGCAGGGCATCAGGCCATGCCCCACGCAGCGCCAGTCTGGTGTCAGGGTCCGTGGCGTCCCACTTGTTGAGGACCATGATTCTCGGAATGTCATGCAGTTCCATATCGGCAAGAATGGTCTCAACAGCGGTAACCTGTCGCTCCAGTTCTGGATGCGAGGCGTCGGCGACGAGCAGAAGCAGATCTGCCGCTTCCAGCTCTTCCAGCGTCGCCTGAAAGGCTTCTGTCAGTTCCTTTGGCAGATTGCGGATGAAGCCCACCGTATCGGCAAGAACCAGCTCCCGCTCCCGGGGAAAACGCAGACGCCGGGTTGTGGGATCAAGGGTGGCAAAGAGCTTGTCTTCCGCCAGTACGGCTGACTGGGTCAGTGCGTTCAGCAGGGTGGACTTGCCGGCATTGGTGTAGCCTACAAGGGCCACTACCGGAAGCCCCTGTCTGGCACGCCGGGCACGGGTGAAGGCCCGCTGCTGGCGAAGCTCATCCAGTTCCTTGCGGATTCTGGCAATGCGTTCCCGGATACGTCGTCTGTCCGTCTCCAGTTTGGTTTCACCGGGACCACGGCCTCCAATGCCGCCCATGAGTCTGTCCATGGCCCGGTTCTTTCCGACCAGACGTGGCTGCGTGTATTTGAGCTGGGCCATTTCCACCTGGAGCTTGCCGGCACGGGTTGTTGCCCGCTGGGCAAAAATATCAAGAATGAGCTGGGTACGGTCGAGAACCTTGCGCTCGGTCATTTCCGAGAGACTGTTCAGCTGGGCAGGGGTCAGTTCTCCATCAAAGACAATCAGTGAGGCCTGCCCCTGAAGCGCGAGAATTTCAAGCTCGGCGAGCTTGCCCTTGCCGAGAATGTGCCGGGGATGAATTTCGGCCACACGCTGAATGAGCGTTCCGGTCACCGTAATGTCAGCCGTACGGGCCAGCTCCTGCAATTCCTGCAGATGCATTTCCTGAATGCTTCTCGGCAGCGAGGCAACGGATACAAGAATGGCCCTTGGGCGATTTTCGGCTTCCGAGGCTTCGGAGGTTACACGGGCCAGTTCCTCTTCCAGCGATTCGGCCTCTGCGATAAAATTGAGTTCCACCCGATCCCACGGCTGCATGGCATGAACACGATAGGGCAGGCTGTCCGCATTGGGCGGGAGAAGATGCGCACTCTGAAAGCCGACAGGATCACCATAATCATTGACCGTGAGGACACTGACACTGTCCAGACGAAGAAACAGCATATCCATGAGGTCTTCCTGCGAAAGACCGTCCGGTGAAAGATGGGTATGCATGAGGCGAATGCCGCGCAACCGGCCGGAAGATTCCCTTCCGCGTGGAAGTTCCGGAATGAGAATGGAGGCAGGCTCGCCGACAATGACCATGCTGACACGGCCCTGTCTGTCAATGATCAGCCCCAGCTGCCTGCCAAGAAGACGGGAAAGGGAAGCAAGCTCCCGCGCCTGTTCTACCGTATGGCCGCCGATGACCGGGTAACGCCGCTGTCCCAGTCTGGTCAGTGCCCGTATCTGACTGGGCTTGAGCCCTGTCGTATTTCCTTCGAGTCGTGTAGCGATGGCGATAGCCTCATCGGAGTCTTATGGGTGAACGGCAGGCGGGAAATCCCGCACCCGACAGATGACCTTTTGCAGGCAAGGGACTATACACGGCGGAAGGAGAAATGAAAAGGGGAGGAGCGCCGGCTCCTCCCCTGACATGCTAGAAGGGAACGTCATCCATTCCGGAGGCCTCGGAAGGGAATGCCGGACCAAGATCCTCATAGTCGTCCTGACGTGGGGGCTGCTGTCTGCCATGCTGAGGACGGCCAGCCGGAGCCTGCCGTCTGGGAGCGGCATAGCCGCCTTCACTGCCCGAAGGCGCGCCCATGCCGGCAGCATCGCCACGGCGATCCAGGAACTGAACGCGCTGGGCCTTGATTTCTGTGGAATAACGGTCCTGACCCTGCTGATCCTGCCACTTGCGGGTCTGAAGGCTGCCTTCCACATAGACAAGACTTCCCTTGGTCAGATACTGGGAGCAGTTTTC
>CAMLXE010000133.1 GCA_946490455.1 uncultured Desulfovibrio sp.
CCGAACATCCTTCCTGCAAAAGTCAGCAATGACGATCGCTGTGACATACTATGGCAGGGCAACATTTTTGGCTGTACCGACAAGACAGACCTTACCCTTGTGGGAGAGCTTTTCAAAACATGGGGATGGACTTCATCAATATGTCAATGGCCAACCGGGAAAAGCGAATCTTCCGTGGAAAATAGGGCCCTCCTCAAAGAAGACTGAGGAGGGCCCCTTTCCTGTCAGCATGGTGGCCGGAACAGGCGTGAATTCAGTGCGTCAGCGATCAGCTGTAGCGACTCAGCTTTCTCTGGAGCTTTCTGCCAAGCCACCGGGTTCCTCCGCATACCACGACAAAGAAGGTGGGAATGAAGAAGATACCGAGGGTTGTGGCGCACACTGTTCCCCAGAAAACTGCGGTTCCTACGGCGTGCTGGCTGGCAGCACCTGCGCCAGAAGCCGACATCATGGGAAGAACCCCAAGGCCGAAGGCCAGCGAAGTCATGATAATGGGCCGCAAACGAATACGGCAGGCTTCTACGGTTGCGTGAATGAGCGACCTTCCTTCTGCCTCCAGCGTACGGGCAAATTCTACAATCAGGATGGCGTTCTTGGACGACAAGCCCATGGCTGCCAGAATACCTACCTGGAAATAGACGTCATTGGTAAGTCCCCTTATCCAGGTTCCGGTAACGGCCCCAAGGATACCAAGAGGAATGACCAGAAGGACTGCGAAAGGAATGGTCCAGCTTTCATAAAGAGCAGCCAGAGCAAGGAAGACAACCAGTACAGACAGGGCGTACAGCATGGTGGTCTGATTTCCGGCAAGTCTTTCCTGATAGGAAAGTCCGGTCCATTCCATACCGAAATCCTTGCCAAGTTTTCTTACTTCCTCTTCCATGGCTGCCATGGCGATACCACTTGCGATACCGGCCTTTGGTTCCCCCTGGAATTCAAGGGCAGGCATGGCATTATAGCGTTGCAGTACAGCGGGACCATATGTCCAGTCTGTGGAGAAGATGGCATTGAAGGGGACCATCTCACCCTTATCATTGCGGAACTTGATCCGGTTCAGATCATCGGGATGCTGACGGACATCAGTATCACCTTTGACATACACCTTCTTCACGCGTTCCCGGTGAACAAAGTCATTGATATAGGTACCACCAAGATAGGTGGAGACATCGGCATTCACCGAGGAGAGCGTCAGCCCCATACTGGTTGCCTTGGCATTGTCCAGGTGGATATTGAACTGCGTAATATCATCCATACCCGTAAGGAGAACATAGGCAATGGCCGGATTGGCAAAGGCCGCACCAAGGAACTGCTGCCCCGTCTCTCGCAATTTTTCGTGACCAACACCGCCTCTGTCCTGGAGTTCCAGAGTAAAGCCATTGGTCATGCCCAAGGCAATAATGGCCGGAGGAATGGATGCAATAAGCTGCCCATTCAGGATACCGGAGAATCGTGCACGCACACGGGCAGCCACGGAAGCGGCATCCTGTCCAGGCTTGGTACGTTCGGCATAATCCTTGAGCTTGATGAAGCCCATACCTGTGTTTTCAGCAACACCACCCATGCCATAACCGGACACCACCATGATGGACTCAACCGAATCCTTTTCTTCATTAAGGACATAGTCAGTGAGTTCCTTGAACTGATTGGTTGTCTGGGTGAGTGTGCCATTGGGTGGCATCTGCAGCATGACAATGACAGCACCCTGGTCTTCCGAAGGAAGAAATGAGGTTGGAAGATTCTTGTAGATCAGACCCAGCCCACAAACCAGTATGACATAGATCAGCATGACGCGACCACCGCGCCGTACAATCTTATCTACGCCATTTGTGTACCGTTTCTGGTTTTTGGTAAACATTCTGTTGAACCAGCCAAAAAAGCCCCACTGAGCATTCTGGCTGTGTGCCTTCAGCATGCTGGCGCAAAGTGATGGCGTAAGAATCAAGGCCACCAGCACGGAAAGTGTCATTGCCGTTACGATGGTAACAGAGAACTGTCTGTAAATAACACCGGTCGAACCGCTCATGAAGGCCATGGGCAGAAACACAGCAGAAAGAACGACACCAATACCGATCAGCGAGGAGCTGATCTGATCCATGGATTTTTCTGTAGCGGTTACAGGATCAAGATGCTCTTCCTGAATCACACGTTCTACGTTTTCCACCACGACGATAGCGTCATCCACCAACAGACCGATGGCCAGAACCATGGCGAACAGTGTCAGTGTATTGATACTGTAGCCAAAGGCCAGCAGAACCCCCAGTGTGCCAAGAAGGACGACAGGCACGGCAATGGTTGGAATAATGGTAGCACGGAAACTCTGCAGGAACAGCAGCATGACCAGGAATACCAGAATGATGGCTTCAACCAGAGTCTTGACCACTTCATGAATGGAGGCAAGAACCGGCGGTGTGGTATCGAAGGCGAACTCATAGGTCATGCCATCGGGGAAATAGTGTGACAGTTGCTCCACCTTGGCTTTCACAAGGTTGGCTGTTTCCAGTCCATTGGCACCAGGAGCAAGCGTTACACCAAGACCACTGGCAGGGTGTCCATTATAATAGCTGGTAATACCGTCCATTTCCGTTCCCATGGCCACACGACCTACGTCACGGACATGAACGCGTTCACCATTTTCTGTTACTGTCAGCAGAATATTGGCAAAATCCTCTGCATCGGTAAGCAGACTCTGTGCCTTGATAATGAAGTTCAGTACCTGCGTATTGGGGCGGTCAATCATATTGGCGCCCAGCTGCCCGGCCGTTACTTCCGCATTCTGTGCAGCAACGGCATTACGGACATCGGTAGGAGTCAGATTGTATTTGGCCATCTTGTCAGGATCCAGCCAGATACGCATGACGTATTTGCCGCCAAAGACCGGAACCGTACCAACACCCTGGGTTTGGCTGATTTCGTCCTTGATGTTCGTACTGATATAGTCGGCAAGGTCAATCTGGTTCAGGCTGTCATCCGGAGAATAAAGGGTGATAACCATGAACATGTTATCATTTCCCTTCGAGACTTCCACACCATATGACTGAACTGCTGTAGGCAGCTGCGACTGAACCTGCTGAACCTTATTCTGCACCTGCATGTGAGCGACATCAGGGTCAGTCCCCACAGCAAAGGTCAGGGTAATGGTTGACAGACCGGAAGAGTCGGATTTGGATTGCATGTAGATCAGATTGTCAATACCGGTCATATTCTGTTCAATGACCTGAGTAACAGTCTGGTCAACAGTTGTGGGGGATGCACCAGCGTACTGAGTATGTATACTGATGGATGGAGAAGCCACTTCAGGATACTGCGAAATTGGCAGCGTAAAGATGGCCAGCACACCAAACAGCATGGTAACGATGGCCAGCACCCATGCAAAGATGGGGTGGTGAATGAAAAAGCGTGACAGCATCAGTCATTGCCTCCGGCTGCCTGTTCCTGGCTGGAGTCTTTGGTTGCTTCGGGTGTGACTTCTTCAACACTCATGCCGCTGCGGACATTGCTGATACCATCAAGAATAACCTTCTCACCCGCTTCCAGACCATCGGTTACATACCAGTCATTACCAATTGTCCGGCCAACGGTGATAAAACGCCTTTCTGCCTTACCATCCTTAAATATATAGACATAGGGACGCCCCTGGAGATCTCGCAGTACGGCCTTTTGAGGCACAAGGATAGCATGTGGATCCTGTCCCATAATCACATTGGCTCTGACAAAAAGTCCGGGAAGGAGCTCATCCTTTGCATTGGGGAATTCAGCCCGGAGGGTAATGGTGTTGGTAGTCTGGTCAACATCCACACCTGTAAAGTTCAGGAACCCCGTTTCCGAGTAGTGAGAACCGTCAGCCATGGTCAGTGTGGCCTTGATTTTGGTAGGATCAGCGGACTGGGCGGTCTTGCTGGCACTCAGCTGCTTCTTCAGCGCATAAAGGTCATCTGAAGACTGAGAAAGCTCTACATACATGGGGCTTGTCTGATAGATGGTGGTCAGGGGTGTAGCCTGACTGGCCGTAAGCAGAGCACCAGCCGTAAAGTTGCTGATACCGATATGCCCGCTGATTGGAGCACGGACTTCTGTTCGACGATAATTGATTTCTGCCGATTCCATGGCAGCCTTATAGGATTTTACAGCAGCCTGAGCTTCCTGAAGGGCCGCTTTCACATCGTCGTAGTCCTGCTGACTTACAGACTTGGTTTTCAGCATGCCGGCAGTACGCCGTTCACGCAGTCTGGTCACATTCAGATTGGCCTGTGCGCTCGCAAGATCGGCCCGAGCCTTATTCAGAGCGGCAAGATAGGTATCTGGCTCTATCCGGTAAAGGACATCCCCCTCCTTGACCAGAGCGCCTTCTGTAAAGCACCGTTCCTTCAGTATTCCCCCTACTTCAGGGCGTACCTCAGCCCACCGATATGCCGTTGTACGTCCTGTAAGTTCGCGTTCGATATCGACAACCTGAGGAACCAGTTCAACAGTGGTCACCCGAACCACACGCATGGGAACATTATTTGCTGCCTGCTGCTGGCTGTCACAGCCTGTAGCAAGCAAAGGAAACAGCATCAGAAAAGGTAAGGCGATACGGAGTTTCACCATGAGTATTCTCCTTAAATCCAGAAAGATATACGGGGAAATATGCAAACCTAATTCTGCCATCCACCACCAAGGGCGAGGCAAACTTCGGCAATACTGACAAGATGCTGCGCATGAGCAACAGCAAGGCTCTGCTGCGCGGTAAACAGATCGCTCTCAGCAGTCAACAGATCCAGATACGAAGCAAATCCATTATCATACCGCGTACGTGCATGTTCCACTGCCTTTGAAAGGTATTCAACCTGTCTGGTAAGAGCCTGTACGGAATTGGCGTACTGCTGCTGCTCAACAAGGGCATCGCGGACATCCTTGAAAGCGCTGAGAACGGCGAGTTCATAGGCTGCAACAGCAGAATCCCTGGCCGCCTGAGCCGAATCCACACCACGCTTGATGGTCCAGAAGTTCAGAGGCAGTGTGACACCGCCAGAAAGGGCGCTGTAGGCATTGGTACTGCGCAACAGTTCATTCAGTTCCAGACTTGCAGAACCAAACAGTCCCGTCAGCGAAAAATCCGGGAAAAATTCCGCACGGGCGACACCAATATCGTAGTTGGCGGCCTGCAGATTGGCTTCAGCCTGCCGAATGTCAGGACGCTGTTCCAGGAGATTCGATGGAATTCCCGATGGAAGTACAGGCGTTGTCGGCAAGGAGGTCATAAGCGAAGAAGGAGCCTTGATGCTTCCTGCCTTCATGAGTTCCACAGGAGAACGGCCAAGAAGGACAGACAGGGAAGCTTCTGCGGCATTTTTGGCAATACGCGCTGTTGCCAAGGCATTGCGCGCCGTTTCAACATTGGCCCGAATGCTCAGGATATCAAGCTCACTGATCTGACCATTATCAAACCGACTCTGATAGAGTTTCAAAGAAGCTTCACGATTCTGAA
>CAMLXE010000134.1 GCA_946490455.1 uncultured Desulfovibrio sp.
CGCCGGACCTGACTGCCGGGAGAAGATTTCTGCGAGAGGCCGGGAAGGCCGTCCTGCAAAACGGTCGAAGCTGCCGGGAGAGTCCGCACAGGGAATGACTCCGCATCAGGCCGCATCAGGGCCGCGTCAGGGCCGCATCAGGGGCCGCCTTTGCGTGCAGGGGGCGTGGAGCGGAAGGACGGGCGCTCCTTCGAGCCTGTCTGCTCCCTTATCTGCCCGCGCTCTTTGCGCGCACCGTTTCTTTCGGCTGCCTTTCTCGGCGGGGAAGGGCAGAGGTCCTTGCAGCGGCTATTCGGCAACCGAGGCTTCGGCTCTGGCGATTTCCTGCCGTATGAATGCCGCAAGGTCGTGCGGTCTTTCTCCTTCAAACCAGGCAACCCAGAGCGCCGCGTTCTCGTTATAGTCGCGCAATGATTCATAAAAGCCCACGGCCCGTTCGGAGACAACGGCAAAGTGCAGTTCGGGGTGTCCTGTTTCAAAAACCTGTTCCGCATCTTCAAAGGGGTCCGGTGAGATGGCCCTGACTTCCAGCATGAGTCTCTCCTTTTTCTGACAGGGAAAACGCAGTGTCCCTTGCTTTCCCGGCGTATAGCACCTGCCGCGCCGCATGAAAATCCCGTATCTGCGGCTTCATGCAGAAAGGGAACCGCATTCTGACCGGTCTCCCTTGCGACACGTCCCTTCCGGCGAAGCGAAATCGTTCTTGCCTTTCTCCAGAAAGGGAACAGAATGGGGCGGCAGGTCTGCCGTCCGGCGAACGGACCGGCTTTGCAGCGGGCACGGGCAGGGCGTTCCGGCCTGCAATTCTGGAACGGCCTCACGAGGGCACGGGAGGAAGGAACCATGAACAGAGGCTATCTCTTCATTGCGCTGGCAACGCTGTTTTTCAGCACCATGGAAATTGCCCTGAAAAGCATTGCCGGCGAATTTCATCCTGTTCAGATCAATTTTACGCGGTTCCTTGTGGGCGGCCTTTTTCTGATTCCCTTTGCCGGACGTGCGCTTCGGAAGCACGGGGTCAGACTTGAACGCAGAATGCTTCTTGATTTTGCCTTCCTGGGATTTGTGGGCATTGTCGTCAGCATGAGCTTCTATCAGTTTGCCGTGGAAAACGCCAACGCCTCGGTCGTTGCCGTGCTTTTCAGCTGCAATCCCGTTTTTGTGTTCGTGTTTGCCTACCTGATTCTGCGGGCCGATATCCGGCGGCATCACATCCTTGCGCTTGTGCTTGAATGTGCGGGAGCCCTCATCCTGATCAACCCGCTGCATACGGACATCAGCCTTGCGGGCATTGTCCTTTCGGCTCTGGCAACCATGACCTTTGCCCTGTATGCCGTGCTGGGAACCAATCCCTGCGCCCGCTATTCCGGCGTGGTGGTGACCTGCGGCAGCTTCCTCTTTGCCAGTCTGGAAATGCTGATTCTGATTGCCCTGAGCCATCTTGGCCCGGTCGCCGACTTCCTCGCGGACGGCCCGCTCGCCCTGTTTGCCAATATCCCCGTCCTGACCGGATACACACCGGCCAATCTGTTCATCGTCCTCTATATCTGCATCGGCGTGACCGGTGGCGGCTATGCTTCCTACTTCATGGCCATTGAATCCACCTCCGCCCTGACGGCCTCGCTGGTCTTCTTCTTCAAGCCGGCGCTTGCGCCGATTCTGGCCCTGCTTTTCCTGCGGGAGCCCATTCCCTTCAACATGGTGGTGGGGATTCTGCTGATTCTCCTTGGTTCGCTGGTTTCCCTGCTTCCTGCGCTCACGGCAGGCCCGTCTGTCCTTCTGGAGCGGTTCGCAAGGTGGAAAAGGTAACCTTTTCCTGACGGCATGCGCCTCCCCGCCTTCCTGTCGCCCGGCAGAAAGACGCCTTCTACCCTTTCCGCTTCCGGATTGCAGCGCCACTGTCCGGCGTTCCTCCTGCCGAATCTGCCCTGACAGACTCTTCCGGATTGCAGTCCCGCAGTCCGGAAGACCGTGCCCGACTGCCGGGACCAAGAAGATTGTATCCAAGAAATTCATTAGTAACCGGAAGATCGCGCCGCCTGCCCGGACCGGGAGCCTGCCGGGACCGGGAGCCTTCCGGGACTGGGAGAGCCTGCCGGGACAGGCGCGTCTGCGCTTATGTGAGCAGCCGGGTGGCTGTCTTCCAGGGTGGCTGTCTTCCAGGATGGCTGTCTTCCAGGCGGCTGTCTTCCAAGGCGGCAGCATGAAGAGGAGGACCGGCAGAACCGCCGGCAGCGGGCACGGGGTCAGGATGAACAGAAAAACCGGCAGCCGCATCCCTGAGACGCTGCTGCCGGTTTCTGGCATGGACGAACTGGGTCAGGCTCCGGGAAGGGCCTCAGCTCAGTGGTCTTTCGGTATATTCGGAAAAATTGTAGATCGCTCTGGCGTGATGTTCCTCGGCATAGAGCGGTGAGGAGATGATGTAGTTTGCCGTGGCAACATTGCAGGCGGTGGGGACATTGTAGAGATTGGAAATGCGGAGCAGCGCCTTGACGTCCACATCGTGGGGCTGAGCCTGCATGGGGTCCCAGAAGAAAATCAGCACATCAATCTGTCCTTCCGCAATCAGGGCGCCCATTTGCAGGTCGCCGCCAAGGGGACCCGACTTCAGCTTTTGCAGTCTGCATTCCGCAAAGGCTTCTCCCAGCTTTTCCTGAAGGGCCTTTTCCACAAGTCGCCCGGTTGTCCCCGTGCAGGTCAGATCCTGCCCCTGAAGGGCGGAGGCGTTTTCACGAACCCACTGAACGAGTTCCTTTTTACAGTTGTCGTGGGCCACAAGGGCTATTCTGCGTCGAAAGGGACGGGTTTCGGTCATGATTCTTTTCTCCGAACAAGCTTGATATGAACAAAGACAGTCGTGCCGGAAAGAGAATAGCAGGCGGACCGGCATTTGTATAGCGGCCAGGGAAACAATTTGCAGATCAGCCGGTTTCTCCGGGCAGCCATTGCAGCCACAGGTTTCTGGTTCGCGGCCCGTCTCCCTCATAAAGATAGATGCTCTGCCACGTTCCCAGCAGCAGTCTGCCGTTTTCCACCAGAACAAGCAGCGATGACCCCATGAGACTTGCCTTGATATGGGCGTCGCTGTTCCCCTCCCTGTGCCGGTACTTCCCGGCATGTGGCACCAGTCGGCTGAAAAAGGCCGTCAGGTCGCTGGCCACATCAGGATCGGCACCCTCATTGATGGTCAGGCCACAGGTCGTATGCGGGCAGTAGATCGCAAGCGCGCCACTGGCGCCTTCCGGCAGGCAGGTCCGCACATGTGTTCTGATTCTGTCTGTAATATCAAGAAGTTCCTCTCGACGTTCAGTCATGACGCTTATGCTTTTCATACGCTTTCCGGATGACCCCGCCATGCGGGACGGTTCAGGGTGAGAAAACGGGGACCCGCGGACAGAAAATCGGCCTTCCCGTTTCGGAAGCATCGCCTCTGGCGAATCCGTCCTTCCGTTTCGGAGCATCCCCGGAAAAGGGAATGCCGTACTTTGGGCCAGGGGGCAAGTCTCCTTTCCGGGCACGTCTTTCCCGCACACGTTTTTTCGGAGAGACCCGGAGACCGGAAGGCAGGCCGTGGCGGTTCAGGAACGCGGGAATCGCCGCTCGCATGGCCATTGGCAGACGCTGCGCATGGCGGCACGGTCTCCCGGAATACAGCCATCCCCGACTATGGGCAGAGCAGACGCATGACAGTCCGGACAGGAAACAAACCCGTGTGAGCCGCTTTTTCGGCAGACGTCACACGCATGGCCGGGCAGGAGTCTCGATACGTTCCCGGCTCTCAGGACAGACGCTGCGCGCGTGACGACGCAGGCTGCAATCCCGCCACACTCCGGGTTTTCCGGCAGACGCCGCATGGGCACAGGACTTCCCGGACCTCACAACCATGTCTGATGGAACAGACGCTATGCGTGTGGGCACAGGACTCGGCAAACATCTTGGCGTATTCACTGAGCGCGACAGACGCTGCGCGCGTGGGCACAGGACCAGCCTGCACACCCGAACCACCAGCAACCGACAGAACATACGCGCGTGGCGGCGCAGGATGAAGACGATGCCGTGGCATTTTCATGGCAGGCGCGCGCGTCCGGAAAGGCTCGTGCTCAAGGTACGCATGAACCTTGAGAGCATGGCAGGCGCGCGCGTCCGGATACGCCGCCTGCATGTGGCAGGGGATTCGTAACCACTGACTTTGGTCGTGCGGGTCCGGAAAGCCTCCTGCATGTGTATTCGTTCCGGGCACGGGCAAGGGGGTGGCTCCTCGCATCCCTTCCTGTCTTCCGGCAGCGTTCCCGACACGGGTAGGCCCCAAAGTTTAAGCCAGAAGAATCTTTAATTTTCCGGCAGCGTTCCCGACACGGGCAGGGCGGAGCCAGACCACAGGGGAGAGGCCCATCTCTCTTTCACGGACAGGCCGGGGACGCAGACCACAGGGGAGCCGGTGGCCTGCGCTGTCTTCCGCACAGGCTGTCATTCCCCTGTGGCCTTTTGGGAGTCGCGCAGGGGGATGGGGTGTTCTTGCTGTTGTAGCTTCGCATGGGCCTTGTGAGTGTTCGCGCCGGGGAGCAGCGCCGTCCCGCCGCACACGGGGCCTGATGGCGTACCTGTCCTTCCCGGCAGGGGAACCGTCTGCCGCATCGGCAATGCTGCTATAGGAGGAAAGCCTCCGTGAAAAATGACTGGTGCAGGAGGGCGCAGGAGTGTATTGGTCTTTTCAGACCATTATGGGGAGGGCGGCATGAACGCAGAAATCATTTCCGTAGGGACCGAGCTGCTGCTTGGGCATACCATCAACACCGATGCGGCGTTTGTGGCACGGGAGCTGTCGGCGCTGGGGATCAATCTGCTGTTTTCCTGTGTTGTCGGCGACAATGCCGAGCGACTGAAAAGCGCCGTGGAGCAGGCGCTGGACCGAAGTGATCTCGTGATCACCACGGGAGGCCTTGGCCCCACGGATGACGATCTGACCAAGGAAACGGTGGCGCGCGCAGCCGGATTGCGTCTGACGCTGGATGAAGGCTCCATGAAGCGGCTGGAAGCCTATTTTGCCGGAAGGACCATGAGCCGCAATCAGATTCGGCAGGCCATGCTCCCGGAAGGCTGCACGGTTTTTGCCAATGAAAGGGGCACGGCGCCGGGCTGCGGATTCCGGACGGCAGGCGGCAAGCTCGTGGTCATGCTGCCTGGACCTCCTTCCGAACTCCTGCCCATGCTGAAAGAGCAGGTGGTGCCGTTTCTGGCCGGAAGAGGGGATGGCGTCATCCACTCCTGCATGGTCCGCACGTTTGGCATCGGCGAAGGGATGGCGGCCGAGAAACTGGCCTACCTGACCGCCATGACCAATCCAACCGTGGCCACCTATGCCGCGAATACGGAGATGTTCGTGCGCGTCACGGCCAAGGCGGCAACAAAGGAAGAGGCCGAGGCCCTGTGCGTGCCTC
>CAMLXE010000135.1 GCA_946490455.1 uncultured Desulfovibrio sp.
ACCAATGTCCTTGATGCCCTCTGGGGTAAGAAAAACGAACGCTATCGCCGTTTCGGAACGGCCGCAGCCCGGCTTGATGACCTGCTCAATTTCTTTCCGGCACGCCTTGCCCTGCCCTGCATTGCACTTGGCTCACGGCTTGTTCCCGGTCTGGCACACAAGGCCATCCTGCGCGTTGGCTGGACCTTTCGCAATGCCCATGAAAGTCCCAATTCTGCATGGAGCGAAGCCGCCTTTGCAGGAGCTCTCGGGCTGAAACTCGGTGGCCCGGCCGTTTATGGGGAACTGCCCGTCAACCACCCCTGGCTGGGAGAAGGGACTCCCAATGCCGGACCGGAACACATTATTCTGGCCACACGTCTTGTCTGGCATACAACTGTGGTCTTTACTCTCTTTGAAATTTTTTCTCTTGGTATGGTGAGTATTCTTCTGACCCGGATGTGAACAGAAACCATGTTGGCGAGCAAGTGAACATTCAACGGGACATTCAGCCCAGACTGTGCAAAATGTTCCAGTGTTCAACCTACCGGAAAAATAAACGGTCAGAAATACGGTGGGACAGTCTGTCCCCGGAAGGGATCTTCGTTGCGGTCGTCCTTTTCAAGAGGTACACTCCAAGCCCTTGGAATCCCATTTCCCGCCGTACGGGAAACAGGATACTTAACAGGTGGGGCAGGAACGGCTAGGCCAGGCGACAGAGCTCGGTCTGATGCAGGCATATCTCTCATCCTCACCGCTCCAAGAGGTCAGCCTTTCCTGCTAACATAGCATACCAAGTAACAAAAAATCGGGATGGCATCCCTCCACGGACAGACTGCCATGAACACACCTATCATTCCTCCCTTTTCGGATGAAGCAGCCAAAGCTGCTCAAAGACGGCTCGACAGTCTTGCCAAGGTTCCCGGAAGTCTTGGCAAACTTGAAGAACTGGCCATTCAGCTTGCCGGTATCACCGGAAAGGAACGCCCCTCCTTTCCCCACAAGGGCGTAGTTCTCTTTGCTGCGGACCATGATATTGCCCTCCACGGCGTCAGTGCCACAGGACAGGAAATAACGACCTTGCAGGTGCGCAATTTTCTCGGAGGAGGAGGTACCATCAATGCCTTTTGTCGCAACGCGGGAGCCGACCTCACCGTAGTGGACGTGGGCATGAAGCAGGATCTGGATGATGTGGAAGGTCTTGTCCGACGTAAGGTGGTTCATGCTGCCCGTGACTTCAGTGAAGGACCGGCCATGACCCGGGACGAAGCTCTTGCCTGTCTGCAAACGGGAATTGATATGGCACGAGAGGCGGCAAACAGGGGCGTTTCCCTGCTGGCTGCCGGAGAAATGGGAATCGGCAACACTTCGCCATCTTCCGCCATCACCGCCGTTCTTACAGGTACTCCCGTAGAGGAAGTAACGGGAATAGGCTCCGGGATTTCACCGCAGAAAGTGCAATACAAGGCAGAACTCATCCGGCGAGGCATCGAACGTAACCAGCCTGATCCCGCCGATGCCGTGGACGTGCTGGCCAAGGTCGGTGGTCCCGAAATTGGTGCCATGGCGGGACTCATGCTTGGTGCAGCCGAGCAGCGGATTCCTGTTGTGGTGGACGGTTTCATTGCCGGTGCAGCTGCGGCCATCGCCATTGGCCTTCATCCGGGTATCCGACGCATGCTTGTGGGGTCACATGCCTCCTTTGAACCGGGACACCGCATTATCATGCACCATATCGGCATTCCTACCTACCTTGATCTTGGTCTCCGTCTTGGGGAAGGCACGGGGGCTGCGCTTCTCTTTCCTATTATTGATGCCTCAGTCCGCATCCTTACAGAAATGCGGACTCTGGAAGAGCTGGGGATTGCCCTGTGATGCTGCGTGCTGCCATTGCCTTCTTTACCCGCCTGCCCGTTGGCCGGGCGCCACTGCCGTCCAGCTTTCAGGGAATCCTTGTCTGGTTGCCTGTTGTCGGTCTCCTTGTAGGGGGCCTTGTAACGCTCGCCGTCTGTCTGACAGGGCTTGTTCTGCCAACTTCTCTGTGCGGGATTCTGGGTTGCCTTGTCTGGGTGCTTGTCACCGGAGGACTCCATCTTGATGGCGTAGCCGACTGCGGCGATGGACTTTCCGTGGAAACATCACCGGCCAGGCGTCTGGAAATTATGAAGGATTCCAGACTGGGAACCTTTGGAGGGACTGCTCTCTTCTTTGTACTGAGTCTGAAAGCCGTATCCCTCGCAGCGCTGACAGAATCCTTTCAGAATGGCTACGAAAGTCTCCTTTCTCTTGCCGGTATCTGCTGCATGGCTGCCATTCTGGCCAGAAGTCTGGTTTTTCTGGCCATGCGTCTTCCCTCGGCACGGCCGGAAGGACTTGGTGAAGCCCTGCACGCAGGTCTCTCCAGACATCACGAATACCTTGCACTGGCTGCGGGGCCTCTCATCTGTCTCCTTAATGGATGGCAGGGACTTCTTGCCTTTGCTGCTGCCCTGCTTATGACCTGTTTTCTGCTTTCTGCTGCCAGGAAACGACTGGGAGGCGTTACCGGCGATGTATTCGGCTGTCTGATCGAGTCGGTGGAATGTACGGTTCTTGTGGTCTCGACGCTGTTCTTGAACTGACTCTGCCGACACAGGAAAACCTGTCCCCGCACTTCTGCAGATAACGCCTTTCCTCCATGGGAAGCGAAGGAAATAAAGACATGCACCGAGCTGCCCGGAGTTTCTCTTGAAAAAATATGTCCTCCCCCGGTTACGACTGGGAAGTACCTCCTTTCTCCTTCATGCGGGTTATGTTCCTGCCATTCGCTTTACGGCGGAGCGCTGTGATGACGTGGCTCTGCTGCTGCTCGAAACAGGTCCACGAAACGAATGGCTCATCACTCAGGAAGAAGTGCACGAAGCAGCCCGTATTCTGGATGGCGAGGGGGCCACATTGCACGTTCACCTTCCCGTAGATGCCCATTTCGATACGCCGGAAGCCTCAAGGCTGCTGACGGACAAGGTTCTTGCAGCCATTGAACGTACGGCTCCTCTTCGTCCGCACAGTTTTGTACTGCATATGGATTTTCCATCCCTGCGTGGATGTATCCTTACCGGATACAAAGTCATTCCTTCGGATGAACAGTACATCCGGGCAGCCGAAGCCCTGCGTACGATAGGTGCTGCACTCCCTTCCCCAGAAATGCTGGCCATCGAAAATCTGGAATCCTTTCCGGCCTCATTCTGGGACAGATGGCTTGAACAGGCTCCCTGGTCACGTTGCCTCGATGCTGGACATATCTGGAAGGACAAAGGAGACCCCCTTCCCGTTCTGAAAGACTGGTTTCCCCGTATCCGGATTCTGCATCTGCACGGTCTGATCCCCCATGGACAACGGGGACTCGAGAAATGCCCCAGTTCAATCTGGCGAGATCACAAGTCTCTTTGTCATACACCTCCAACTGACCTCGACGCCGTCCTGCACTTTCTCTGGGACAGGGAATTTCATGGAGTTCTCAATATTGAAGTATTCAGTTCCGAAGACTTCATCACCTCTCATGCGGCCCTGCTCCGTTCATGGGAACGCTATTGCATTCGTACAGACAATCCTTCAGAAACGACACGGTCAGAGTTCCTCTCGCTGTGAAAAAGATTCTTTCCCAAACAACATCCGCTGGAGCGCGGAGATACCGAAACGCAACGCCATGACTGAACAGGGCAAGAGGAAACCAGCTCCTCTCATTCAGGGATGATATGCCAAATGCCGGAGGGGATGCTTCATCAAGTGACAGCCGAAACGATATGTAAAAATATGTTCCATACCGGCTGTAAAAAGTGCTGTATCCGGGAACGGCTCACCGTTCCGAAAAGGCGGCCTCATTTTTACGGGAAAATGTGTTTCACACCACGAACATTAGAGTAACTGCCATCTAATCAGGAGTCCTCATGAATCGACTAGACCTGACTCTCTATCTGGGAGGCACGCGAAGCGGTAAGAGCCTTCGGGCTGAAACGCAGGCCAAACAGACGAACGGACCTGTTCTCTATGTTGCCACCGCCACGCTCCAACCTGACGATCCGGCCATGCTGGAACGAATACGCAAACATCGAGCACGCCGGCCTTCTACATGGCAAACCCTCGAATGCCCTCTTCATCTGGCTGATGCACTGACACCATTTCTGCTCCCGGAGTTTGCCGGAGCGACAGAAAATGCTCTTCAGGCTGAAATCAGCACGAAAAGGACTGATGAGTCCTGCTCTGCAGAACAGATTCCAGTTTCTGGAAATCACTCAGCCTCTCGGCAGCAGGTAGCCGGACGCAGTCAGAAGGTATCAGAATATCTGCCCGACTGCACACCAACAGTTCTTCTCGACTGCGTGACCCACTGGATTTCCAACATTCTGTTCAACCTTCCCGATCCAGAAGACCTTCCCGCCCTTGAAACGGCTGTACAGGCCGAAGTGAATGCACTGATATCTCTGATGACGCGCTCAAACTGGTGCTGGATTCTCGTTTCGGGCGAAACAGGACTGGGGGGTATTGCTCCGGACCCGATCAGTCGCAACTTTGCAGATGCGCTGGGTCTCGCCAATCAGCTTCTTGCAGCCCACGCCAGACAGGTTTTTCTGGTTGTGGCCGGACGTCTTCTCCGTCTTGGGGAGGAAGCTTCCGTTCCAATCCGATAAGCTGGAGTCGATTTTCCTGCCCGTATTTTTTATCGAATAGGTCGAAATACACCTCTTTTGCGAGACGCTTCGGTCTTCCATTTCATGCACTCATAGGTTGGGATTGCCCAATCTTCCAATACGGTTCCAGTTCCTCAATATTTTCCTTCGGATGCTCCCTGTTTCTCCCCCCAATACCAGAAGCTCCGTTCTTTCACCGAGGGCTTCCCAAAGACATTGCAAGTCGTTCACGCAACCTGGCAAGAAACCATTCCGACGGTCTGGAAAAGACCTGCTGCTTTTTCCAGACCACATCAACTGAAGCGGTCAATGGTGGATCCAGAGGACGAAAACACAGTTCCGTTTTGCCGGTTGTATCGACAATCCCCTCAAGACAAAGGGCATAGCCCACCCCTGCCTCGACCAGTATGGAGGCATTGAACAGGAGATTGTATGTCCCGACAAGGTCGAGCCTTTCGGGATCAATCTGCAGCCAGTTCGCCAGCTGTCCTCCAGTCATGGCCTGCCTTGAACAGATGAGAGGTAACTGCCACAGAGCTTCCGCCCGGATAGCCTTGTGGGCTGCGAGGGGACTATCTCTGCGCATCAGGACACCCCATCTGTCGAGAAGCGGAAGCCGTAACGAATGATACTTTGTCACGTCATACGGCTCGATAAACAGGCCGAAATCCAGAAGTCCCTTATCAAGACGTTCCATCACGTCTTCTGCATTGCCGCTATAGAGATGAAAATGAACATTGGGATGGTGCTCAACAAGTTCACGAATTGGC
>CAMLXE010000136.1 GCA_946490455.1 uncultured Desulfovibrio sp.
AATCCAATTAGTAAATGATAGTATGTGTATTCAGATTTACACATTTGCTGGTATATGTATTTATGTTTTTCAGTATGCAAAAAGAAAAATTCATGCGATAATCGATAATCCAGAAGACAGGTTTCCTGGAGTGGCATTTTTGCGTTCCGCGCGATATAGGGGGCGGGTGAACTTCTTGTTTGCGTGCCTGTTCCAAACAATCTGCTGGAGTCTGAAAAATGCGTGTTGATGCGGTAAAAAAGCAACTGGAGGCTTACGGCCTTCTGGATCGATATATTGAATTTCCTACATCGAGTGCCACGGTGGAGCTGGCGGCACAGGCCGCCGGATGTGAACCTGGACGGATTGCCAAGACTCTTTCCTTCAAGACGAATTCTGGTCCTATTGTTATTGTGGTCATGGGAACTGCAAGAATTGACAATCGGAAATTCAAGGACTGTTTCAAGGAAAAGGCCCGTTTCCCACAGGGAGATGAAGTCGTTGAACTTATTGGGCATCCCATTGGAGGCGTGTGCCCGTTTGCGGTTAATGAAGGCGTAAGGATTTATCTGGATGTCAGCCTGAAGGCCTTTGATCCGGTCTATCCGGCAGCAGGGGCTCCCAATAATGCAGTTTGTCTTTCGCTTGAAGAACTGGAACGTGCAACTGGCGGTACATGGATCGACGTGTGCAAGACAGTTGTCTGAAATGTCTTCAGCACTTTTGCAGAATATACTCGTGAGGAGTGGGATTTCATTCGGTTTTTTAAGATAAGGTACAGTTGGTCGATATGCAGCTGCTGGTCTTGCCTCTGCTGACATTCAGATTTTCCTAGGAGGCCCATTAGAGTACGTCATGTAAAAAATGATTGGGGTGAGGATATCTTTCGATACGGAGGAAAGTCGTGGCACCTGGTTGGGAGATGTTTCGGCAGGGAAAGTCAGGAGCACCCTGTCTTGGGGATTATTTTTTTCCAGAATACAGAATCTCCCGGTGAACGATCTGAAAAAGGAGTGCGTTCCGAGAAGAATTCTGTGTCGTATGGTTTGGGATGTACGATCAGGAATGACAAAAGCAAGCGCTTGCTTTTGTCATTCCTTTTTTGCTGTTGGGGGAAAGACGTCTCAGATGTGTTTTTCACACTGAAGGGTATAAGCCTTCTGCTGTTCTTGTGATAGGAGCGACTCTTTCGAGAGCATGGGGAATCGCTCAGTTGGGGGAAGACTTTCTGTTGTGGAGCCCCGTTTCGTTGGAAATTGATTTCAGTAATGGGTCTGCCGTTGGGTACCAGAGAAGGGACAGCCGTATCCAGTCCGGTACAGCAGTAGAACATGTCTGCCTGTGAGGAGCCATCTCAATCGAGTATGCTCCAGAATGAACTGGAAAGGAGTGAAATTCTGCAGTTGGCAGGCAGGCTCGTTACATGGTGTCGTAAACTTCCCCAAGAGGGCGGAAACTGCTGCGTGGCCAGGTAAGAGCCTCATCAATATCAGCGAGCATACGTTTTTTGTCTTCTGGAAGCGTTCCGGAAATATCCGCAAAGTTATTCCAATGATCGCTGTAGAAAAGACCTGTCGTCTCAAGGTGTTCAACCAGCGTTCGAATTTCCCTCAGCACATCGTGCGGTTCCATGAGGGAAAAACGCCCGGCGCGAATGTCCTCACACAGGGGAGAACCTTCGACAGGTACAAAGGTTCGCAGGCGGATGAAATCTGGATTGACCGCATTGAGAACTTTTGCACTGTCCAGTGCATGAGCTTTTGACATTTCGTAACCGCCGAGTCCAGGCATGTAGTACATGCTGAGTTCCATGCCCGCGTCCTTGACCAGTCTTCCCCCACGGATATGGGTGTCCATGGTTCCACCTTTGTGGATGCGTTCCAGCAGAGGATCGTGTCCTGATTCCATACCGCAGTGAATCCGGTTGAGTCCTGCTTCGGCAAGTCGCCGCATTTCTTCCGGTGTTTTCAGAACCAGATACTGAGAGGCGCCGTAGGACGTGATTCGTTCAAGCCATGGGAATCGTTTGCGAGCATGTTCAAGTACCCGGACAAGCTGATCTGTCTTCATGAGAATGGTATTCCCATCCGCAAGGAACAGACTGCGAATTGCCCGCAAGGGATAACGTTCGGCCACTTCGTCCATATCTGCCATGATTTCTTCAACCTTGCGGATTTTGAAACGGCGTCCACGATACATGTTGCAGAAGGCACACCTGTTATGCGGACATCCATAGGTGGCCTGAATGATCAGACTGTTCGCCTCACTTGGTGGTCTATATACAATACCTTCATAATGCATGAAAAATACCTCCGGCGCCTGATGTTCTGAATCTATGGGGACGATAGCCGGTCTTATGCCGTATCCCGTGCCGTATTCGGAACATCCAGGCCTGATGGTCCGGCGGGGGCCGGTTGTCTGCCGAAAGATAAGTCCTGATTGGGGCAAGGCAATGGGGAGCGCGATTGGGGTTCTTCCTTGTTTGTGTTTATGCAAAAGGAAGGAAAGGAAATGCATGCAGGAAACGTATCGTTGCCAGATCCAAATTTACTTGTGGGGATGGAAGCCGAAAATGCCTTTTACTGTATTGCTGCATGATTCTACAGGGAAGGCAATCAGAATCTTTGATGACAGGAAGTGATGGCTGAAAGGGGAGAGAGGCTGAGTAAGGCTTGAGGGGAGAAAAGGAATGGAACTTCATGGGGGGGAGTGTTCGTCAATGTATCGGGATATGTTTCCCTCATATGGATCAGTGCCAAACTCCGAGTAACAGAACGATTTTCGAGGATCAAGTGATGCAGAAAAACAGAAGTACCGGGGGAGGAGCCTCGGTATGATATACCCTGTTACAGGGATGAACAGAAGATTCTGGCCCGAGCAAACCAAGAAACATGGTAAGAGGCTTTTATGGATAAGCCAACACAAAGAATTGCATGTGTCACAACAGATGAGCCCTTTGGGCAAGTTCAGACAGGGGCTTGTGTTGGCGGTGTTGAAAGGAATGGCTTCATATCTGATATTGAACAGAGCCTATGGATTTTTTCTGACAGGGGGGAGTTCAGATTGCTCCTGTTGGAGCATTTCATCAAGTACATGCATAACCTGATCGGGGCTGATACCTTTCATGCAGGCATGGTCTCTGGAACAGCGTTTTTTCCCGTGCAGCGTACAGGGCCTACAGGGAAGGTCCATTTCCAGTACCCGATCTCGTTCCCCTGCCGGGGAAAAACCCCAGACAGCCGTAGTGGGACCAAACAGGGCAATAACCGGTGTTCCAACTCCGGAGGCACGGTGCATGGGGCCGGAATCTCCGGTAATCAGTACGGAAGACTGGTGAAGCAGCGCGCAGGTTTCGCGCAGAGTAGTTCTGTTGGTGAGATCGTGTTCAGAAGAGATTCCTGAAAGAGCGTTTCCTTGACCAATCACAAACCAGGGAATGCGTGCAGTGTCCAGATGTTCTGTCAAACGAATCCAGGAGTCTACTTTCCATGCCTTGTCGGGATGAGTAGCGTAGGGATGGAGAGCAACGGGGGAGACTGTTGTATGGATTTCGGGAATACGGGACAGTATGCTGTCCGCTATGGTCAGCTCTGCTTCGGAGAGGCGAATGAGAGGCAAAATTTGATCGCGAGCTGGTGGAGGCGTTTCAATGGCTGTTATATAACGCTGTGGAACGTTCCAGCGAAGCAGCTTTTCACGAAATGGAACTCCCCTGCCCGCAAGATGCAGGCGACGTTCCAGTCCCATCTTGTCATAGCGGCGAACAGGTCCTCTCCACAGAAGTGACATGAGCCGGGAACGTAACGTTCCATGTAGATCCAGCAGCCCGCAGTCGGCATAGGCAGCAGCAATCTCCTGTATTCGCAGGAGAAAATGAGGGAAATGCATATCGCTTGCATCAAGACCGATAGTGTTGCGTACAGCCGGATGGCCTTCAAAAAGAGGTGCGTAGGCCTTGCGGGTAACCACAACAAAGTCCCAGCCGCGGGTTCTGCGCCAGTAGTCCAAAACGCCAGTGGTCAGGGCAACGTCTCCGAGGGCACTGAACCTGACCATGACCCAGCTGGTGGGGAGTGTATCAGAAGTTTTCATATGGGGAGTGTATCAGTCGGAGCAGAAAAAGAAAAGACGGGGTGAGCGGTTGTTGGGAATCATTCAGTTTGGTCGCTTCAGGTTGGTTGATTGGAGTTCGGTGGCTTTTGGCTTCATTTGCAATGAACTTGGTAAAGGCAAAAAAATACGAATTGTCGATGTAGCTGTCGCCGACCGAATGAGAATTTGCAATCTCTCGTGCCTGACTCCCGAAACCATAGTGATAGACAGCTTGCCAGTGAGGTTGAAAGATTTGATGCCTGTTCTGGACCAATGACTCTGGTCCTGACAGATATGTAGGTAAAGTTCATGGATGCATACTGTATTGATTGCTCTTCAACATTCATCAATCAGGTGTCCAGCCTGTCTGCAATACATTGACGCGGAATGTCCCGAATGATGTCTGCAAGGACAGCAGATGATAGATTCTTGCTGTTGGAGAAAGGGATGCGGAGTACAATCCGGAGAACTGGTCAGTTGTACTAAAATATCTGGTAGCTACCTTGTAGTACTGAAGTTTTATCCAGAATATTTTGGCGAAAAGGCAAGATAAATGAAGATAATGAAGTTGCCGGGGCAGTAATGGTAGAACCACATGGACACCGACAGCCTTTCATCGGAGCAACGGTTCTTTCACGAACAAGGAGTAGACGAAATCCGCCTTGAGTTTATCTTGTTTCTGCCTCTGTGTGAGTATGTTCATATCAAATTCATTAAGGATAGATTTCTTCTTTGACTCGTGAAATTCATGGCCCTTGTCCAGACAGAGATAGTGAATGTCACCCTTCCAGGAATCAGCCATCCATTTGGCAGAAATTTTCAGCATGGCTTCCTTCTGTCCGGTCGATATACCTGCTGGCCCTTGTTATTGTTCCTTCTAGTGAAATCTTCAGATTCTTTCACTGAGTGGGAATTGCCACTTTTCCCTGACTCTGCTGAATTGTCCAAGGATATTTACCGCTGTTTTTTTGAGATGGCAGCAAATCCTGCAATAAAGATCCATTCGAGGTATGATTGGTATCCTCTCCGGCAGTTGCCGATAATTTCGGAGAGGAATATTGCCTATAGCAGGGTCGGCTGCCACTGTTGCTTTTTCCCGCTTGAATGGAATTAAATGTGCATTCAATGCATCTTGGAGTTTATCAGGTATCACACTAAAATTTGTATGGTGGATACCATAAGTTGAACAGATCTTTTAACAATCAAAAAGAAATCCAGAGTGTTTCATAGGAATATAACTCTATAATATTGAATAGATATAGGTTTGCTCAGCGTTTTAGAGACTACAAGAATAGTCGTGTATAACAATATATAATTATTTAATTTGTTGT
>CAMLXE010000137.1 GCA_946490455.1 uncultured Desulfovibrio sp.
CACCACAACCAAAATGGAACGAAACGGATCTATTAAAAAAATAGTAATATATTTTACTATATTATATAGAAACAGAAGCAACTGGCACACATTCTGCTTTTCTTGTTATAAAAATCACTTTTAGCGCCACCGGAGGAAGTCGATGAAAACAGGAAAAGAATACATCGAAAGTCTGAGAAACCGGAATATCAAGGTATATTTCAAGGGACAGCTGCTTGATCCCAAAACGCTTTCAGAACATCCGTATATCCGGGGACATTTCAATTCCGCAGCCGTCACCTACGATCTCGCCCATGATCCTGCTACCGAAGATCTTGTAACCACGACTTCCCATCTCACTGGAAAGAAAATCAATCGGTTCACGCATATTCACCAAAGTACAGAAGATCTTTTGAAAAAGGTCAAAATGCTGCGCATGATCTCCCTGAGGACGGGAACCTGTTACCAGCGTTGCGTCGGATTCGATGCCATGAACGCAACCTATACCGTCACGTACGAAATGGACCAAAAGCTCGGGACAAGCTACCACGAACGCTTCAAAAAATTTCTGCTTTACGTTCAGGAAAATGATCTGATGGTTGCGGGTGCCATGACCGATCCCAAAGGAGACCGCAGTCTTCGTCCCAGTCAGCAGGCTGACCCGGATCTTTTTGTGCATGTGGTCGACAGAGACAACAAGGGTATCTACATCACTGGCGCCAAATGTCATATGACCGGGATGGTCAATTCTCACGAAATGCTGATCATGCCCACCATGAGCATGGGGCCAGACGACCGGGACTACGCTGTCTGCTGTGCACTTCCTGTGGATGCACCAGGAGTCCTTCATATTTTTGGGCGTCAGACCAACGATGACCGCAAGGCCGAAGGTGATCTCGATCAGGGCAATCCCAAATACGGTATCGTGGGTGGAGAAACCCTGACCGTTCTGGAACATGTCTTTGTCCCATGGGAACGAGTCTTTCTGTGCGGTGAAATTGAATATTCCGGTATGCTGGTGGAACGTTTTGCCAGTTATCATCGCCAGAACTATGGCGGCTGTAAGGGAGGGGTATCCGACATTGTGATTGGAGCTGCAGCCACTGCGGCAGATTTCGGTGGTTATGGCAAGGCGACTGCCATTAAAGACAAGCTGAATCAAATGATCCATCTTACCGAAACGCTTTACTGCTGTTCCATAGCCTGTTCCGCCGAAGGCAGAAAAACGCCTTCCGGGGCCTACTATGTTGATCCGTTACTGGCCAATGTAGGCAAACATAATGTCACCAGTCTGATCTACGAAATCGACAGGCTGGCCCAGGACATCGGTGGAGGTATTCTGGCCACCATGCCTTCGGAAAGTGATCTCAAAAGCGAAGAAGTCGGCAAATATGTGGACAAGTATTTGCGGGGAGTGGCCTCCATACCGACCATAGACCGCATGCGCATTCTCCGACTTCTCGAAAATATGACCGGTGGTGTGGCGCTTGTGGAAAGCATGCATGGAGCCGGTTCTCCCGCAGCCCAAAAGGTCATGTACTCAAAACTCGCCAATCTTGAAGCAAAGAAAAAGCATGCTCTTGATCTGGCTGGAGTTGTCCTCCCCCCCAAAAAAGACAAATAGCCCCCTTCCCGAACGGACTCCGGGTTCTCCCGGTCAGCCTCCATCCCGGAGTCCGTCGGATTCGGCTATCACCCGTCCCTTCCCGATAGTGAAACAGGCCCACTTCCATCCCCTGTACCAGGGTATTGTCTCTCGGACCAAATCGACTGGGAATCCGAGTGCCGGGTGAGGACCATCACATGACCACTTCCACTGGTATGAAACTGGGCGTCAAATACTGTGGACATTGCCGCCCCTTCATGGACATGACCTGTATTCCTCCCCTGCTTCTGGAGTCCAGACCAGAACTGGAGTTCGGACCAGTCGACGAAACATGCTGTGCCATTCTGGTATTGAACGCCTGTCCGTCCTCCTGTGCTTCACTTCCTGATCATGCAGGGCCAAAGATGGTGTTTGCCTGCGAAGGTGACAATGATACTGCCCGACTCGTCAGTGAAATAGGCGCTGCCATTGATGCCCTTGTCTTCCGAACGTGGCAAAAACAGGCCGTACCGCACAACCACTATGGAGAAGATCAATGTCGGAAGAAAGAAATCTGAACGGCATAAAGGTACTCGACTTCAGTAGGGTTCTTGCAGGCCCCTATCTTACCCAGATGCTTTGTGACCTTGGTGCCGAGGTCATCAAGATCGAACAGCCCGGTCTGGGAGCAGATGAACGACACATGTCCCCCATCATTGACGGACAAAGCGGATTTTTCATGATGCTCAACAGAGGTAAGCAATCTCTGACCCTTAACCTCAAATCTGAAGAAGGCAGAGCCATTGCTCTCGACCTGGTACAACAGTCAGACATTGTCGTTGAAAACTACAAGCCTGGCGTCATGAAGTCACTGGGGCTGTCCTATGATGACCTTAAATCCGTCAAACCGGACCTTATCATGTGTTCCATTTCGACCTTCGGCCAGGAGGGGCCAGATGCGGGCAGACCAGGCTACGACATTGTGGCACAAGCCACCAGCGGTCTTCTCTGGATGACAGGTGATACAGATCGTCCTCCCATGCGTAGCGGGACTTCCATAGGTGACGTCAATGCCGGGGCTCATGCCCTTGGTGCCATTCTTGCCGCACTTTACTACCGGGAAAAAACGGGAAAAGGCCAGTACATAGACATTGCCATGCGCGACTGTCTGAGCGCCATCATGGAAACGGCCATTCCCCGCTATACCATGAGCCATGGCAGTGACAAGCCACATCGCAGCGGAGCCCATCATGCCCAGATGGCTCCCTACGGCGTCTTTGATGCCGGAAACGACCACTACATTGTTCTCGGAGCCTTGAATGAAGCCATTTGGGGGCGCCTGTGCACGGTCATTGGTCGTCCAGACATGATCAAAGATCCGCGATTTGTAGGTACAACCCGACGTGG
Source organism: uncultured Desulfovibrio sp. (assembly GCA_946490455.1). Classification (GTDB taxonomy): domain Bacteria; phylum Desulfobacterota; class Desulfovibrionia; order Desulfovibrionales; family Desulfovibrionaceae; genus Bilophila. The sequence goes on from CAMLXE010000137.1 coordinate 2,972, forward strand.
CTCCGATCCGGAAACCAGAAGACTTGTCACTTCCGCCATAGAGGACTGGTTGAAGACACATGAAAACCTGCAGGATGCACTTGATAGACTCGATGAGGCCAAAGTCCCGGCCGCAGCAGTCTTTACAATCGAACAACTGGTTAACGATCCCCAGTTCCTGATGCGGGACATGCTGGTGGAAGTGGAAGATCCTGTCTTCGGCAAGGTAACGCTTCCCGCAACATCCATGCGCTTTTCGGAAACGACGGTAGTCAATCCTGCTCCTCCTCCAACCCTTGGGCAGCACACAGAAACCATTCTTCGCGAACGACTTGGCCTGTCTGAAGAACGTATGGTCGAACTTCGTGACCACGGTGTCATCTGAACACAAGACTTTTGACAGGCACCATTGTCGGTCTGCCTGTCAAATCCATCCGACATCCCCCTACACGATTACACCACGGGCCAGCCCTTTTCCAGGTGTGACCGTATTCCCGACAGGAGGAACTCATGGAAAAAGGTATTCGGAAATCATTCGGCTACCGCCACATTGTCCTGCTCATGCTATGGCTCATCTATATTATCAACTACTTTGACCGAATTTCTGTTCTGACCTTCCTTCCCTTCATTCGTGAAGATCTTTCCCTTACCCATCAGCAAGTAGGATTTGCCGCATCCATCTTCTTCTTTGCCTATGCTCTGGCACAGGTTTCTGCCGGCTATCTGGCAGACAGAATTGGTTCCAAAAAAGTCATGGGCATTGCCGTTACCGTATTCACAGGGGTTACATTTCTGACTGGTCTAGTCCAAAATTATACCCAGTTTCTCCTTCTTCGTCTGGGTCTGGGACTAGGCGAAGGGCATCACTTTTCCCCGGCCAACAGGACCATTGCGGACTGGTTCCCCAAATCGGAAAAAGGACGCGCTACCGCTTTCTTTTCCTCAACCTGGGCGGTTGCTCCTGCCATTATTCCCATCATTATCACAAGCATTGCGGCAGCCACAGGAGGAGACTGGCGTTTCTGCTTCTTCCTGCTGGCCATTCCCGGCATTCTGGCCATCTGGTTCCTTGTCCGTTTTGTTTCCGACAAGCCCGAGTACATGTTGGCCAAAGGACGTCTCAGTCGTGAGGAATACGACTATATCAAGGCAGGGCTCGTGGAAGAAAGTGATACCGGTGCCACACCGAAGGTCAACACAAAAGTCGTTCTGCGGGACGCAAACCTTTGGATATATACTGTCCAGCTGTTCATGACACTGGCTGTCTACTGGGGATCCACCACCTGGATTACCTCCTTCCTCTACGAACAGCATGGTTTTGATCTCAAGACCATGGGCTTCATGGCCTCTCTTCCCTACATTGTGGCCTTTTTCAGCACGATGCTGGGCGGCTGGCTTCTGGACAAGGTCTTTCACAGAATCAAGCCCGTATCTCTCATCTCCTACCTTGTGGCCATCCCTGTCCTTTACTATATCGGTCAGGTCGGCAAGGGCGATACCACAACACTCATCATAATGCTCATGCTGAATGGTTTCTTCGTCAACCTCGTCTGGGGTGTCATCTATGCCTATCCCCAAATCAGATATCCCAAGCATGTCGTTGGAACGGCCGTCGGATTCAGTAACGGGGTCGGTCAGCTTGGTGCCTTTCTGTCTCCCCTGCTTGCCGGTTACATGATCTATACAACCGAAAGCGGACAGATATCCTACGACAACGTATTCATCATGTTCGCTGCCTGCTGTGCCATCGCCGCACTCGCAGCCGCTCTGCTTAATGAAAAAACCTATACGGCTCCAGAAACAGCCATTATCCCCGTGACAGAAAATGAGGCACAGTCCTGACCATGTTCATCAACACACCAGAATAAAGGAGAGAGCTATGGAATTTGCACCCATCAATCTGACCGGAAAAACTGCTCTTGTCACGGGTGGCAGCAAGGGAATCGGCTACTGCATGGCATTGGGGCTGGCCAAAGTGGGCGCAGATGTTGTGGTGGTCAGTCGCAACCTGGACGAAGGGCGAGCCGTGGCAAAAGAAATCTGTACACTGGGACGACGTTCCCTGGCCATATCCTGTGACGTGACCTCCAAAAACGCCGTAGAAAGTATGGTTGAACAGGCTGTTCAAGAAATGGGCAGTATTGACATCCTGATCAACAACGCCGGCATGAATATACGTAAGGCTGTAGTCGAACTGGAAGAAAGTGACTTCGATACCGTCATCAATACCAATCTGAAAGGAGTATTCCTTGTAGGTCAGGCAGTGGGCAAACAAATGATTGCTCAGAAGAAAGGCGGTAAAATCGTAAATGTAGCCTCCGTCATGGGTGGTATCGCCATTCCCATGCTCAATAGCTACTGTGCCAGCAAGGGTGGTGTAATACAGATGACCAAGGTCTGGGCCCTGGAATGGGTCGAGCATGGCATCAATGTG
>CAMLXE010000138.1 GCA_946490455.1 uncultured Desulfovibrio sp.
GCACTGAGTATTCAGTCAATGCCTGTTTTCTTTCCGCAAACAGGATATTCTTGTCGGATATTGTTTGCAAGTATGGTTGACGCGGGAGACAACAAGAGCCATTCTATTGAGGAACAGCCTGCATTGCAAACGGAAGCCATAGTGCTGTGCCCTCCGGGGTACCGGTATCCCTGCCGGTTTCCGGGGGCTTCCCGCGTTTTTGTATTCATCCCGATGATACGGCGGTATCCTGTCGGGTCAATCATAACTCGAGGTTTCTTATGAAGACCAAGTTCATCTTCATCACCGGCGGTGTTCTCTCATCCCTGGGCAAGGGACTTTCGGCCGCTTCGCTCGGCGCCCTTCTCCAGGCCCGCGGCATGACTGTGACCATCCAGAAGCTGGACCCCTATATCAACGTGGATCCGGGGACCATGAATCCCTATCAGCATGGGGAAGTCTATGTGACCGACGACGGCGCCGAAACCGATCTTGATCTTGGTCATTACGAGCGTTTTCTCAATGTGGCTCTTTCACAGAAGAACAACAACACATCCGGTTCCATCTACAACCGGGTCATCACCCGTGAACGCCGGGGAGACTACCTCGGCGGAACCGTACAGGTGATTCCCCACATTACGGATGAAATCAAGGCCGGCATTCTGAGCCTTGCCAGAGATACCGATGAAAGCAAGGCCCCTGACGTGGCGATCATTGAAATCGGCGGCACGGTTGGCGATATTGAAGGTCTGCCCTTCCTCGAAGCCATTCGCCAGCTGCGTTCCGATCTTGGCCGCGACAACTGCCTCTACATCCATCTGACGCTGGTTCCCTATCTGCGGACTGCCGGCGAACACAAGACCAAGCCCACGCAGCACAGCGTCAAGGAACTGCGTTCCATCGGCATTCAGCCCGACATCATTCTCTGCCGCTGCGAGGAACCTGTGCCTGCCGAACTGAAGGCCAAGATTGCCCTCTTCTGCAACGTGGACAAGGACGCCGTCTTCTCCGCCGTGGACGTGAGCAACATTTATGAGCTTCCCCTCAAGCTCTATGAGGAAGGGCTGGACCAGAAGGTTGCCATCATGCTGCGCCTTCCTGCCCGCAATGCCAAGCTCGAGGCCTGGGAACAGCTTGTCCATAATGTCAAGAATCCGCAGGGCCGGGTGACCATCGCCATCGTGGGCAAGTATGTGGAACTGAAGGAAGCCTACAAGAGCCTGCATGAGGCCCTTGTTCACGGCGGTATCGCCAACCGCGTTTCCGTGGACCTTCACTATGTGAACTCCGAAGAAGTCACTCCCGAAAACGTGGCCGAGACCTTCAAGGGGGTGGACGGCATTCTGGTTCCCGGCGGTTTCGGCTACCGTGGCGTGGAAGGCAAGATCGAATCCATCCGCTTTGCCAGAGAAAACGGCATTCCCTTCTTCGGCATCTGCCTTGGAATGCAGTGTGCCGTCATCGAATTTGCCAGACATGTGGCCAAGATCGAAGGCGCCAACTCCGAAGAATTCAATCCGCTGACCTCGGACAAGGTCATCTACCTCATGACGGAATGGTATGACTTCCGCAAGAAGGCCGTGGAACACAGAGATTCCGACAGCGACAAGGGCGGAACCATGCGTCTCGGCGCCTACCCCTGCGCCGTGGTTCCGGGAACACACGCCTTTGAAGCCTATGGCGAAGAGCTCATCCACGAACGGCATCGGCATCGTTACGAATTCAACAATGCCTACCGCGACCGCCTTGCCGAAAACGGCATGGTCTTCAGCGGCGTATCGCCCGACGGCAACCTTGTTGAAATCGTCGAAATTCCGAATCATCCCTGGTTCCTGGGCTGCCAGTTCCATCCCGAATTCCAGTCCCGTCCCATGAAGCCCCATCCGCTGTTCAAGGATTTCATCCGCGCAGCGTGTGCCTACCGCAAGAACTGAAAACCGTGCGACCGGAAATCCGGTCGCTCCGGTTCCCTATATGGATAGCATATGACAATGACACCGGATCAACTCTACGCACAGCTGACACAGGCACATTTCATCCTGGCCGGTCCCTGTGTTCTGGAAAGTTTCGAGCTGGCAAGCGAAACGGCATGGGCAGTCAAGGAAGCTGCCGAACAGGCCGGTCTGTTTGCCGTTTTCAAGAGCTCCTGGGACAAGGCCAACCGAACCTCCGGCAAGGGGTTCCGCGGTCATGGACTCCGTCAGGGGCTGGAATGGCTCGCCCGCATCAAGGAAGAAACGGGACTCCCCGTCATCACGGACATTCATCTTCCCGATCAGGCACAACCTGTCGCCGAAGTCGCCGATATTCTCCAGATTCCGGCCTTTCTCTGCCGTCAGACCGATCTGCTTGTCGCCGCTGCCGAGACAGGTCGCGTGATCAATGTCAAGAAGGGGCAGTTTGTCGCTCCGTGGGACATGGGACAGGTCAAGGCCAAGATCAATGCCGCAGGCAACCAGCGTGTTCTGCTCACGGAACGGGGAAGCTCCTTCGGCTACAATAATCTGGTTGTGGACTTCCGCTCCATTCCCATCATGCAGGAACAGGGGGTTCCGGTCGTCTTTGACGCGACCCATTCCGTACAGCTCCCGGGAGGAAAGGGAACCTGCTCCGGAGGAGACCGGAGGCATGTGCCGCATCTGGCCCGTGCGGCAGCGGCCGCAGGAGCCGACGGCATCTTCATGGAATGCCATCCGGACCCGGATCATGCCCTGTGCGATGGGCCGAACAGCTGGCCTGTGGACAGGCTTGCGGAACTCCTTCGGCAGATTGCCGCCATCTGGAGGATTCCCAATGACGTGTAATCTGCTGCAGGCCGAAGGAACCGAACTGCATCCCCGGACCAGTTCTCCTGTCAGACCTCCCGTTGAGGCTCTTGCCCGCGAAATTCGCCTCCTTGTCCTTGACGTGGACGGGGTCATGACGGATGGAGGGCTTTATTACGACGCTTCCGGTCTGGTCATGAAGCGTTTTCACGTTCATGACGGCATCGGCATACGGCTGGCCAAGGGAGTCGGCATTGAGGTTGCCGTCATTTCCGGCATGGATGTTCCCTGTGTGGTCTCACGGCTCCGGGAGCTTGGCATTACCGAATACTACGGCGGACACGACAACAAGGCCACCATTCTTGACGGCATCCGCAAGCGTCTCAATCTGGAATGGAAGCACATTGCCTATCTCGGCGACGACTGGGTGGACATGGCTCCCATGAGCAAGGTCGGGCTGCCTGTGGCCGTGGCCAATGCCCTGCCCGATGTGAAGGATGTGGCGCGCCTTGTCCTGAAAAGGGAAGGCGGCAATGGTGCCGTCCGCGAACTTATTGATTTCCTGCTCACCTGTCAGGGAAAAAGAGACGCCATGCTTGAGGCGTGGAAACATCTCGCATGAAAAAGACCTACCTTCTGGTTGCTGCTGGCCTGATTCTCATTCTTGCCGGAGGCGTCTATTTCTTCCACGGCGAAAAGGTTTCCCTGCTGGGAAAAGTGGCGGAACTTGCCAGGAAGGAGGGCCTTGCAAAGATTGATGCCGCCAGTACGGGAAGCGACAATCCGCTGGAGGAAGCCGCCGGTCTGGCCATCAAGGGCATCAACCTCTTTCAGGGGGATGACGGAGTCGAACTCTGGCGTCTGAAGGCAACATGGGCCCATCTGACGCGCGAAGGCGGCGATATCAATGTGGACAGGCCCGTGGTCAGGTATGCGCTGGGCGACGCTTCCGCCGCCAATCCGGATGACGACGTCCTCGACGTCAAGGCACTCAAGGGGCAAATCACCAACAATCAGCGGCATCTTTCCCTCTGGGACGATGTTGTCATCACCCGATATGACGATACGATTACCGCGCCGCGCATGAATTATGATACGACAACCCGCACCATGACCTTTCCCGAGGGAGCCTCGCTGGAAAGCCCCACCGCTTCCGGAACCGCAGGCGTCTTTACATGGGATCTGGCGAAAAATGAAATGGTCGGAACGCAGGGCGTGAACGTCCTGCTCAAGGCTCGGGAAGACGAAAAGACGCCAGAGGCTTCTCCCTCTTCTGCGGCAGTCTCTTCCGATTCTTCGGATACGGATATGCCGGATTCCCCGGAGGCAGCCTCTTCCGCTTCTCCGGCTCGCTGATCCGAAATTTTCGGTGCGGCGTTCCCATGCAGGAGAGCAGCTCCACCCCGGTGTCTGTCCATCATTTTGTCATACATGAAGAAAGCTCAAGGAAGATATGCAGATGAAACACACTCTTGTCGCCATGACTGTATTGACATGCACGCTGTTTGCGGCTTCGGCAGTGGCGGCGCCCGTTACTCCTCCCAAACCTGCCAGGAATGTTGAGACGCGCATCACATCGGACAAGATGACCTACCTTGCGGACAAGCAGCAGGTTGTCTTCGAATCCAACGTGCATGTGCAGCGTCCGGATTTTGAACTCTGGTCGGCCCGTCTCACCGTTTACATGAAGCCGGCCAAAAAGGAAGAAGACAGCCAGAAGAAGAGCAGCCTGCCCTCCGGCATGGCGGCCGGTGACGTGGACAGGATTGTCGCCGAGCAGAACGTGCGCATGAAAAGCGAAAACCGGACGGGAACCTGCAACAGAGCCACCTATACCGTGGATAACGGCGTTCTGGTCATGGACGGCGATCCGCGGCTGACCGATGGCGAAAATACCATCTCCGGCGAAGTCATTCGCTATTTCACGGAAGAAAACCGCAGCGAGGTACAGGGCGGCGCCAGGAAACGGGTGGAAGCCGTCTTTTCGAGCCCGGACAAGCCAGCCAAGGTCAAGGGAGGCCGCTGATGGCGACACTTGCAGGCGTTGATCTCAGAAAGTGGTACGGCCAGCGGGAAGTGGTGCGCGGTGTATCACCGCAGGTCAGTCAGGGCGAAATTGTCGGTCTGCTGGGACCCAACGGCGCAGGCAAGACCACCTCGTTCTATATGCTGACCGGCATCATCAAGCCCTCCTCAGGCCGGGTTCTCCTGGAAGATCAGGATATTGGAACCTGGCCGCTGCATCAGCGGGCCCGTGTCGGCATTTCCTACCTTCCGCAGGAAAGTTCCGTCTTCCGCAGACTGACCGTGCGCCAGAACCTCCAGATCATTCTGGAACATACGGGACTCTCCCATAGCGAGCAGAAAAAGAAGGCCGACATGCTGCTTTCGGATTTCGGGCTGACCCGTCTGGAAAATTCGCATGCCATGCATCTTTCGGGAGGCGAAAGAAGGCGTCTGGAAATCGCGCGGGCCTTGATTCGCGAACCCAAGTTCGTTCTGCTGGACGAACCCTTTGCCGGTATCGATCCTCTGGCTGTCGGCGATATTCAGGGACTGGTCCGCGCCCTGAAGGAACGCGGCATCGGCGTTCTGATTTCTGACCATAACGTACGGGAA
>CAMLXE010000139.1 GCA_946490455.1 uncultured Desulfovibrio sp.
GTCCCTTCAATTCGGCAGGCATATCAATATAGTTGATGTCCGGTGTCTTTTCCATGGCTGCGTACACAGCATTGGCAAGGTCATTCCAGGTTCTGGCCCTGCCCGAACCGATATTCATGATCCCGTTGACTTCAGGATGTTCCAGCAGCCAGAACATGACATTGACGCAGTCCTTGACATACACGAAGTCGCGCATCTGCCCTCCATCGGGATACTGGGGCAAATCCGACTTGAACAGACGCAGTGCGCCGCCAGCCTGAAGCTCATGGAAAGACTTGCAGGCTACGCTCATCATGTTTCCCTTATGGTATTCATTGGGACCATAGACATTGAAAAACTTGACGCAGCAGATGCTCTTCAGCAGGTTTTCACGATAGGCCCAGAGATCGAACAGCTGTTTGGAATAGCCATACATGTTGAGCGGACGCAGGGACAGCGTGGTCAGCAGACTGTCAGAAAATCCCTTTGAACCATCTCCATAGGTAGCTGCACTGCTGGCCGTGATAAAACGTGCGCCACGTTCCAGAGCATAGCGACACATCATCTGCGTATAATGCAGGTTGTTGGACATGAGGAAGTCTGCATCCCGTTCCGTCGTCGAGGAACAGGCCCCCATATGGAATACGGCTTCAACCTTTTCAGGAGCCCGTCCTTCCTGCACCATACGGCGAAATTCATCACGATGAACATAATCCTGATATCGTCTGTCAACAAGGTTCCGCCACTTGTCCGTACAGGCCAGATTGTCCACTACCAGAATGTCATCAATACCAGCCTCGTTAAGCCTCCAGATCATGGCGCTGCCAATAAAGCCGGCACCTCCGGTCACAATATACATGACTACTCCTTGCTCTTCCGGATTATGAAGTTCTGAACAGCCTGCATCCGACACAGGCCGCATAGTCTCTCTCCCGAAAAGAATACATACCCAAAGGATGGCATCCACAAACAACAGACTCCGGCCATCCTGATCCTGCAGTCTGTCAGTATATTCCAGATATCAGCTACAGTGCGGCATCCAGAAGCAGATTGTCCCGATGAACGACTTCCGGATAATGTGCATCGCCAAGGATGGCCGCCACCTCATGACGCTTCAGCCCCTTGATTCTCAAAAGATCAGCAGCGTCATAATTGCTGAGTCCGACTCCCACCGTTTCCCGCTCAAAGACGAGCCGCACCAGGGCACCGGCTCCAAAGCTGCCTTCTACCTCTGTAATGCCGCCAGGCAACAGACTCTTGCCATGATTTCTGACAGCATCGGCCGCTCCCGCATCGAGATGAAGCGTTCCCTGAGGGTCCGCCTGATAGGCCAGCCAATACTTTCGCCGTGACACCACATGCTTTTCAGGGCGGATCCAGGTTCCCAGAGATTCTCCAGCGAACAGACGAGGAATCACGTCCCGTTCCCGACCAGGCAGAATGGCTGTAGGCACCCCCAGCTGGGCAGCTCGATGGGCAGAAAGCAATTTTGAATACATTCCCCCCGTTCCCTCTGCCGTCTTTCCTCCGCAAAGATTCCCAATATCCAGATCTCGAATGTTCTCGATACAGGACATGAGGCATGCATCAGCATGCTCCAGAGGATTGGCATCCAGGACGCCGCCAATGGTAGTCAGGTTGACAAACAGATCGGCTTCAACAGGATTCAGGAGTAAACTTGCAAGATTATCGTTATCACTGAATTTCAGCTCGTTGACGGATACCGTATCATTTTCATTGACGACGGGAACCACTCCCATGTCAAGCAGTACGCTGAATGTGTTGCGGATATTGAGAAAACGCGTCCGATTCTTCAGGTCATCCCGTGTCAGCAGTACCTGCGCGGAGGCAAGACCTCTTTCAGCAAAGGCACTGTCATAAAAATGCATGAGACGCCCCTGTCCTACGGCTGCTGCTGCCTGCTTGCCACTCAGACCTGCGGGAAAAGGCTCTCCGCTCAACTGTTTCAGAGCCGTTCTTCCGGCAGCAACAGCACCGGATGAAACAAGAACAACCCGGCGTCCCTGCTTTCGCAGAACAGCCAGCTGCTCAACAAGATTATTCAGAACATCCAGATCCAGAGCTGTTCCTGTACTCAGGACAGCCGTTCCGACTTTGACGACTACACAGCGAGCAGCGTGCAGTGTTGCATTCCGTTCTTCCTGCCAGTTCATGCAGCAATGACTCCTGAAAAAGAATGGAAGCGTCCGGGCTTCCTTCCGGGTTACATCATAAATTGCCACCGAAAGCCAGCCTGTTCCTTTGCGCATTTTCCATACCGGCGGCCATACTGCAAAAAAAAAGCCCCGTAAAACGAACGCACGGGGCTGAACGATTCAGAAACAGAAGGAGAAGGCCTAGTCTGTCTCTCTGGTGTAAACGACCTCAATATCGGGAAATTCCTCATCCTCGACCTGCATTTCCTGAAAATGCAGCAAGGGGGCATGCGCTTCCACCTCGTCACGCAACTGCCACATGGCAGCAAGCAGAGCTTCCAGCCCCTCACCTTCCTGGGCAGACATGAAAAAGATCTCCCGGCCATCGGCAGCCGCCCTGGTCCGCAGGATTTCGACCTCTTCGGGCGTACGCAAATCTATCTTGTTGATGACCTGTAACTGCCTGCGCGTACCAAGTTCCTCGTCAAAGGCATTCAGTTCATCGTTGACCAGATCAAATCCAGCCCAGGGATTTCCTTCAATATCCACGTCTTCGATACTCAGAATATGAATAAGAAAACGCGTCCGTTCCACATGCTTGAGGAAACGATGCCCAAGTCCCTGACCTTCGCTGGCTCCTTCGATAAGTCCGGGAATATCCGCTACAATCATGCGACGATCCGGATCATATTCATCAATGACGACACCAAGATTGGGCGTCAGCGTCGTGAACGGATACGGCGCAATCTTGGGACGGGCTGCCGAAATTCGTGAAATGAATGTGGACTTGCCCGCATTGGGTAATCCAATGATGCCTGCATCTGCAAGCATCTTCAGTTCAAGACGCAGGTTGCGCTCCTCACCGGGCTCTCCGGGCTGGGCAAAACGCGGAGCACGCATGGTTGATGTCTTGAAGTGTTCGTTTCCCTTTCCACCGCGACCGCCACGTGCAACCAGAAATTCATCCCCAGGCTCGGCAAGGTCGGTAAGCAGGTGTTCCCCTTCAGGCGACTGCTCAAATACCAGTGTCCCCACGGGAAGATTGAGAATCAGGTCTTCTCCCTTGCGGCCATAGCGCTGACTCCCCATACCACCCTGCCCGTTCTGTGCTTCGTAATGCCGCAGGATACGGAAGTCATACAGACTCAGCAGACGCGGTTCGGCCCGCAAAATGATGCTGCCGCCGTCTCCACCGTCTCCACCGTCCGGCCCTCCACGGGGAATGAACTTTTCACGGCGAAACGACACACAGCCATTTCCACCCTTGCCAGCCTTGACGCTGATGATGGCTTCATCCACAAAACGCATACTATTACCCTGAAGAAATTCTATACTGTAAAATTGTTCTGACGTACCGGCTCAGAATGCAGCCTCAACCTTTCCCAACAGAATGCAGCAGGGAGGTCATATCGGTGCACATGATCTCAAGACTGACGCAAGAGACCGCTGACGTCAACAGCTCAGACAGGAAATCAAAAGGGAAGGAGCCTTTCAGCTTCTTCCCTTTTGAAAAATCGATTATCACGTCTGCAAACTTATTCGGCAGCGGGAGCCTCAAAGGGCAGAATATGAACACGCTTCATGACGCGCCGCTTGCGAATATAGGTCTCATACTTGACCGTGCCGTCAATCTTGGCGAACAGGGTATAGTCGCTGCCCATACCCACATTTTCACCGGGATGAATAACGGTTCCGAGCTGACGAACGAGAATGTTGCCGGCGAGTACGGGCTGTCCACCGAAACGCTTTACACCACGGCGTTGTGCATTACTGTCGCGACCGTTACGGGAACTGCCACCTGCTTTTTTATGTGCCATGAGGAGATCTCCTTAAAACCGAGGTTAGGCTTCGATGGCCTTGACCTGAATGGCAGTGTAGTCCTGACGATGGCCCTGGAGCTTGCGGGAATCATTCCGGCGCCACTTCTTGAAAACAAGAATCTTGTCACCGCGCACATGATCCAGCACAGTAGCCGTCACCTTGGCGTTTTCAACATAGGGAGCACCGATCTTCAGTTCGGCTCCACCAACCATAAGCACCTTGTCGAGGGACACTTCGCTGCCCACGTCGGCACCCATACGATCTACCAGAATTTTGGCGCCTTCTTCAACGCGGAACTGCTTGCCGCCCGTTTCGATAATAGCGTACATTAAGAACCTCCGAAAAAAGAGAAGGGATAAGTACCCCCTTCTCCGCAACCTGTCAAGCGGATTGGTGTACTTGCAGATATCGCTCCCGTGTGGTTGCTTGGTGAAGGTGGCATACAGTCCCCGGGCGCGAACTACGGTTTATAACCTTTTTGAACTTCCATAGCAAGAGGATATGGCGATATAATTTTGTTATTTTTTATAATGAATGAAATCAGTGCATTATAATGAATAAACAAAAAAAATATCATTTTTTTCTCGTTTCCCCCTTCCCAAGCAGCCAAGGGGGATTATTTATGCACCGAAGACCGGATTTTCCCGGCCAAGCGCAGGCTAATACCCCGGTCGTCGTCACTTTCCGGAAAAAGCCGGAGAGACATGCGGCCGCCCTGACATGAAAGACTGTCGGGGGACGGGTTCGGTGCAACAAAAAATATTTTCTGGAGGATAAGTCGTCATGAGTCTGAAACCTTTGAATGACCGTGTTCTTGTGAAGCGTCTCGAATCCGAGGAGAGAACCGCTGGTGGTCTGTACATTCCTGATACCGCCAAGGAAAAGCCCTCCAAGGGTGAAGTCGTAGCCGTAGGTCCCGGCAAGCATGCTGAAGACGGCAAGCTGGTACCCATGACCGTAAAGGCTGGCGACATGGTGCTCTTCAACAAGTATGCCGGTACTGAAGTCAAGCTCGACGGCGTTGAACACCTCGTTATGCGCGAAGACGACATTCTTGCCATCATTGACTAATACAGCCCACTGAGGCTGTCTTAAAAAAATTTTCTATTTCGCAGATTTCTGGAGGAAATTTCCATGGCCAAAGAAATTCTTTTTGATGCCCAGGCTCGTGAAAAGCTTTCTCGCGGTGTGGACAAGCTTGCCAACGCCGTGAAGGTTACCCTTGGACCCAAGGGTCGGAATGTTGTTCTTGAAAAGTCTTTCGGTTCTCCTGTCATCACCAAGGACGGCGTTACCGTTGCCAAGCAGATTGAACTCGAAGACAAGTTTGAAAACATGGGCGCCCAGATGGTGCGTGAAGTGGCCTCCAAGACCAACGATATCGCTGGCGATGGTACCACCAC
>CAMLXE010000140.1 GCA_946490455.1 uncultured Desulfovibrio sp.
CACACCGGTCGTACCGCCGGTGTACTGAAGGAGGGCAATCCGTTCCCGTGGATTCTCCACCTTCACATTCAGCCGTTCTCCGCTTTTGAAAAGATCCGGCCAGGCAACAATGCTCTTCCCGTTGAACGGAACGGAAACCCAGGTTTTCTGCCGTCTTGCCGAAAAGGGCTGCAACCAGTTCAGAGGGAAGCTCAGTCCGTCACGAATCCGGGTGACATAGCAGACATCCAGCTCCAGCCGGTCCCACAGCCTGGCAATCTTCGGCCAGAAGATGTCCAGCGTGATGAGATGTTTCACTCCTGCATCATGAATCTGATGCGTCAGCTCGGATTCCATGTACAGGGGGTTGGTCATGACCGCAATGGCACCAGCCTTGATGACGCCCCAGAAGGCGATGAAGGTCTGAGGCAGATTGGGCAGCATGATGGAAACCCGATCCCCTTCTCCGACACCCCGTCTGCGCAGCGCCGCGGCCATCTGCTCCGCAAGGACCTGAAGTTCCACATAGGTGATGTGTCTGTTCTGAAAGACAACGGCCTCGCGCCTGCCATATTCGGCTGCGGTCCTGTCAAGAACCTCGGCGAGACCTGTTTCAGGTACGGATACGGTATGCGGAACACCCTTATCGTAAAAGGAAAACCATGGATGGAGCGACTCGGTGGAATGCTGCTGACTCATGTCGATTGCGGTCCGGAAGGTTAGCAGGATAGAACGATGGGATGGCCTATATCATGGGTATTGCAAGAGAACAAGGGTTCATGCAGTCCTCGGTGCATTCATTGGGGGCTTCATGTCCCAATGGGGAACCTGCGCAGTCTAGCGCAGCGCCGAGACAAGGGCTATGGCCTTGATGCCCAGCCGTTCTCCGGTAAAGCCAAGTCCCTCTTCCGTCGTTGCCTTCATGTTGATCCGTGTCCCGTCCATTCCGAGCAGGCGCGCCACATTCTTGCGGATGGCATCCCGATGCGGCGCAATGCGGGGTATCTGGGCAACAACTGTCAGATCCACATGGGAAATCCGTACTCCGGCGCTGCGGACACGCCCAAGAACCTCATCCAGCAGAACCGCCGAATTCATGTTCTCAAATGCCGGATCGGAATCCGGAAACAGCAGTCCGATATCGCCTCCGCCAATGCAGCCCAGCAGCGCATCCATAAGAGCATGAAGCAGGACATCGCCATCCGAATGGGCCAGCACCTCGGGGGCATCGGGAATGAGCACCCCGCCAAGTCGCATGGGACGGGCCGGCTGCCGGGATGCAGCGCCATCCTGCGCATACCTGTGCACATCGTACCCATACCCCACACAGGGTTCGGGAATCCGTTTTTCCTGCAGCATCTCAAGATCCTCCGGAGACGTTATCTTGCGGTTTCCCGGTTCGCCTTCAACCACCCAGACAGGGGAACCTGTCCGTTCAAGCAGGCTGGCATCATCCGTCACAACCCATCCTTCTTCTACGGCTCTGGCATGGGCCTGCTGCAAGGTCCGACGGTCAAAGCCCTGCGGCGTCTGTACGGCTGCGAGCGCCGCCCTGTCCGGCGTTTCGGCAACGCAACCGTCCCTGATGATCTTGATCGTATCGGTCACGGCCACACCGGGAATGACACCACCGGCAATTCCGGAAGCCTGCTGGCGTTCCATGGCGTCAAGGATGCGATTGACAAGCAGAGGGGACGCAAAGGGTCTCGCGGCATCATGGACAAGGACCTGACGACAGTCCCGTGGAAGCGCCTCCAGACCGCTGCGGACAGAGTCCTGCCGCAACGCGCCGCCGGAAACGACACGCCAGGCAAGCCCCGGCGATTCCGCCTGCATGAGCCGGGCCACGCGCGTCTTCTCTGCTTCCAGAACCTCTTCCGGAAAGACAAGCACAAGGCCGCCCATGCGGGCACATCTGGCGAGCGAACGGACAGATTCCCAGTACAGGGGCCTGTCGCGCCAGTCCAGAAACTGTTTTGCCATGCCACCCGTGGCGGAAGCCAGACGGGTTCCTCGACCTGCGGCAAGGAGAATTGTCCAGATCATGCCTGCGTTCCTGTTGCCGGTAAAAGGCTCCGGCTCGCTCATGCGAACACCGGAGCCCAAAGAATCGGGAGCTGAACTGTAAGCCGGGTTTTGTCCCTGCTGCGGCGCACTGCCACAGCAGGTGGTCGTCATTCCTCTAGGAGTGCAGTTGCCTGCACCCTCAAGCAACCTACCCGGAAGCGTTGGCCGGGCCGACCCGCTTCCCTATTTGGTCTTGCTTCGAATGGGGCTTGCCTAGCTCGATACGTCACCGTACCGACTGGTGGTCTCTTACTCCACCGTTTCACCCTTACCACCCGGAGGTGGCGGTTTGCTTTCTGTGGCGCTCTCCGAGGATCACTCCTCCTGGACGTTATCCAGCACTCTGCCCTCTGAAGCCCGGACTTTCCTCCCCGCCATTCCCGCATGGAGAACGGCGCAGCGACGACCTGTCCTGCTCCCGAAAAACACAATCAAGCGTCCATTTGATGCGGACTGCCTGCTGACAGCCGCTTTGCCTGTCCGAAACCAGGCAGAACCATTCCGCTATTCTTCCGTTGCGGCCTGTTCGGCAGCCTCGGGGTCCGCATTGTCTTCCTTGAAATGCTCAACCCAGTAGATCAGGCGCTGACAGTTGGGGCAGTTGATGATCTTGTGCCCGCTCTGCAGTTCGATAAAGGTCTGCGGCGGAATGGAAATCTGGCAGCCGGAGCAGACGCCAGCCGTAACGGAAACAATGACGGGATGCGGCAGACGACGCCGGATGAATTCATAGCGGTCCAGAACAGGACGAGGCACTTCCGCACCGGCAGCCTTGCGCATTTCTTCAAGCTCTGCCCGCTTCTGACGGGCCGCTTCCAGCCGGGCATCCAGACTGATCTGCTTGCTTTCCATTTCGGCCTTGAGATCGGCCCAGGAAGCATCCACTTCGCGCAGTGCGGCATCCTGACGCATCTTCTCTTCAAGCAGGGCAGCCCGTTCTTCCTCACGGGAACGATTCACCCGTTCCATGTTGTCCATTTCACGGGCCATGGCCTGATATTCGCGTGAATTGGACACCTGCATCATCTTGTTTCTGCTTTTCCTGATTCGGCTGCTGTCGTCGTCGATTTCCCCATTGATCCGCTTTTCCTGCTCCTTCAGATGGGCAAGCTTTTCCAGTACGCGTTCACGCTGGGCATCAACAGCGGCAAATCTGGTCTTGAGCGCTTCCAGCTCCTTGGGAGCCTGTTCAAGTTCCATTTCCACATCATGGATGGCATCATCTACCCGCTGCAGCGATACAAGCTGACGGATCTGTTCAAGATAAAGGCTCACGATCTACTCCTGAAAGCATTTTCCCCCGGCTTCACAGGGCCGGGCTGTTGCCAGAAAAGGACGCAAAGGGTCCCGGGCTTCAAAAAATTCTACATGCACGCCGGACAGGCTGTTTTCCAGATACCGGGAAAACCGGCGCATCATCTCTTCTTCAAGGCTGAAATGCCCCACATCCAGAACCGGCAGCGGGAGTTCCAGCGCGACATGATACTTGAGATCTCCCGTTATCAGGACATCTGCCTGCAACGCTGCCGCCTCCCCGGCCAGATCGCCTCCCGAACCGGGACAGATGGCAATGCGCTCAAGCCGTTCCGGCAGTTCGCCCACCAGCCGCGGGCACGACCCCTCAAGCCAGGGAGCCAGCTTCTCGCGCAACGTCTCCGGCGTCAGGGAACAGGTACCGATCACACCAAAGCCACACTCCCAGCGGCGTCCGTCCTGCTCCATCTCTCCGGTTCTTTCAAGAACCGGAAGTGGCCCTTCCCTTCCATCCGGATGCCGCAGGCCCAGCTCTTCTGCCAGCCAGGATACCGGACCGGCAGGGTCGGCATCCAGCGAGGTATGGGCCGCATAAAGCGGGACATCGGCCCGCAGCAGAAGCGCCAGCACCTCCCGGTAGGCATCCATCCTGTCCACAAAACGCGGTGCAAGGGTCAGGGGATGGTGCGAGAGAATCATGTTCGCTCCCGCGTCCAGCGCCTTTGCAATGGAAGAAGGCACCGGGTCCAGACAGACGCCGAGACGGGTAATTTCCTCTCTTCCCGAAGCAACCTGTACACCGGAATGATCCCACGATGCGGCAATGGACAAGGGTGCAATACGTTCAATGCAACGAATGACATCCGTCTGCTTCATGCGTTTTCCCCCTTTGTCACGACGAGGGGCGCCACACCGCATCCTGTGCGGGACGCCCCAGAAGATCTGTGTCAAACGGTCTTGCGCCGTACAAGGACACACTGCTCCTGCGTTTCACGGAACATGCCGGCCCTAGCCGCGGCTGACAGGATGTTCCCTCAGGTAGCGGACGGCATTGGCAAACAGAACCGTACCCGGTACGGCACGTTCGCCGCGCGTCCAGCCGGGATGGTTGGTCGCATGATGGAAGGCTTCGGGATGAGGCATGAGTCCGAGAACCCGTCCCGTGGTGTCGGTAAGACCGGCAATGGCACAGGGAGAACCGTTGGGGTTCCAGGGATAGGTCTGGGTAGGTTCACCGGTTTCGGGGTCCGCATACTGAAGCGCAATCAGGTTTTCATCCTCCAGACGCCGCATGACCTCTTCATCGCGGGCTACGAGCTTGCCTTCACCATGACGTACGGGCATGGAAAGAAGTCCGTATTCGGCAAGACCGGCAGTAAAGACGCAGGGGCTCTTCGGATTGGGCTTGAGCTGCACCCAGCGATCTTCATAGCGGGCCGAATCGTTGTGGCTGAGCGAAACCTGACGTTCAAAACGCTTGCCGTCCAGAGCCGGCAGAATGCCCAGCTTCACCAGCAGCTGGAAACCGTTGCAGATTCCAAGAACCAGACCGCCTGCATTGACGAAGTCACGCAGACTGTCCAGAAGCGGACGTCCGGTCACATCGGCCAGATGCAGCCAGCGCTGCGCAGCGGCCTGTCCGGCGCCGAGGTCATCCCCATCAAGAAAGCCTCCGGGGAAAACAAGAAACTGGTAGTCACTCAAACGGACCTCTGCGGCCACGATATCGGAAAAATGCACCACATCCGCCCTGTCCGAACCGGCAAGACGCGCGGCGAGAGCCGTTTCCTTATGGGAATTGGTGCCATATCCGGTAATGACCAACGTATTGACCTGACTCATCCTCTACCCTTTTCCTGTCTAATGTGACTTCTGAAGGGCTTTTCAGCCCTTTTTTTCTTTTTCGGCCCGGAAGGACGGAACAAATTTTCTGTCCGGGCGGGGTATCTACTTTAAACGGCACTGAGTATTCAGTCAATGCCTGTTTTTTTTCCGCAAACAGGATATTCTTGTCG